>JAICUO010000300.1 GCA_025935815.1 Streptosporangiaceae bacterium | reverse complement strand
GAGGGAGACCCGGTGCGTGACATCGCGGCCGTCATCGGCCGGCGGCTGGGCGTGCCGGCCGAGTCGGTGCCGGCCGAGACCTACGGGCCCCTCGGCCCGATCTTCGCGGCCGACCAGCCCGCGACCGCCGTCCTCACCCGGCAGGCGCTCGGCTGGGAGCCGAAGCACCCCAGCCTCCTTGAGGACCTGGAGAACATCCAGCCCTGACCGCCGTGGGGCGCCCGCCCCGGCGAACGGCACTGAGGTGTACCGCTGGTGGGTATGGCGTGCGCCACGGCAAGGACGCGGTACTACTTCAAGTTCCGTGACGGCAAGATCGCCTACCGCCGGGGCTCGGAGGACACCGCGCAGACCGAGGCAGTCCTGCAGTGCTGAGCGACGGGTAATTGTCCGACCATGGGGGGTTTCCACCGGTCGTGATCATCCGTTACGCTGCACCTTCATCGGCGGGGGCGATTTCGGCCAGCGTGTCCCCGCCGGGGTTGGGTCAATGTGCGGAGGGGGACCCATGGCCACGTTTGCTCCTGGCATGCCGCCAAAGGAGGCGTCGAGGGACAAGGGTCTCAAGACCGGCGCCCTGGGCCTGGTGTCGAGTGTCGTCATCGGAGTCGCGTCGACGGCGCCCGCCTACAGCCTCGCCGCCACGCTGTTCTTCGTAGTCGCCGCCGTCGGCCTGAAGTCGCCGCTGATCGCCGTGCTGGCGTTCGTGCCGATGCTGTTGTGCTCGATCGGCTTCAGCGAGCTGAACAAGGCCGACCCTGACTGCGGGACCACGTTCATCTGGTCGACCCGGGCGTTCGGGCCGGCCCTCGGCTGGGCCGGCGGCTGGGCCACGGTGGCCGCCGACATCCTGGTCATGGGCAGCCTGGCCCAGGTCGCCGGGCAGTACGGCTTCTTCTTGCTCCAGGGGCCAGGCAGCTCGATCGGGGCTAACGCCTCCGGCGGCTGGGTGCTGCTCGTGGGCGTGCTGTGGATCATCGCGATGACCTACATCTGCTACCGCGGCATCGAACTGTCGGCCAGGTTCCAGAGAGTGCTGCTGACCATCGAAGTGGTCATGCTGATGGTGATGTCGGTGACGGCGCTCGTGCGGGTATTCGTCAGCAACCCGCCGGGGTCGCTGCACCCGAGCCTCAGCTGGCTGTCACCGGCGCAGCTGCCCCTGTCGGCGTTCGTGTCCGGGATCATCTTGATGCTGTTCATCTACTGGGGCTGGGACACCGCCCTGTCGGTGAACGAGGAGACCGCCGACAAGTCCAGGACGCCGGGCCGGGCCGGGATCATCTCGACGATCCTGCTGCTGTTCACCTACGGGATCGTGATCCTCGCCGTGCAGTCGTTCGCCGGAGTCGGTGACAAGGGCGTCGGGCTGACGAACCCGGACCACCAGTTCGACGTGCTGTCGGTCACCGGCAGCGCGATCTTCGGGAGCTCCGGGTTCGGCACGGTGCTGTCCCGGCTGCTGATCTTGATGGTGCTCAGCTCGGCTGCCGCATCCACCCAGACGACGATCTTGCCGGCCGCCCGCACCACGCTGTCCATGGCCGCCTACCGGGCGCTGCCCCAGCAGTTCGCCAGGGTCAGCCCCCGGTACCGGACCCCCACCGTGTCCACGATCGTGGTCGGGGCCGCCTCGGTCGCGCTGTACATCCCGCTGAACTTCATCTCCGGGGGCAACCCGATCGCTGACGGCGTCGCCGCGATCGGCCTCTACATCGCCTTCTACTACGGGCTGACCGCCTTCGCGTGCGCCTGGTATTACCGGTCCACCTTCACCAGCAGCGCCCGCAACCTGTGGATGCGCGGCATCCTGCCGTTCCTCGGCGGCGTGATCATGTACGCGGCCGGCTTCTACAGCCTGCAAAGCGACTGGGTGGCGTCCAACAGCTACACAAGCTGGACGGTGCCCGTCCTGCACTGGCAGGTCGGCGGGATCTTCATCATCGCCGCGCTCGCCGCGCTGGCCGGGATAGCCAGCTTCGTCTACATGCGGGTTACCGCCCCCGCCTTCTTCCGCAGGCAGACCCTCTCCAGGGCCACTGTGGTGCGCATCCCGGAACTGGAATTGTGAACGGGCGCGCGACGGTGCCGACGGAACCAGCCGGGGTCACCCCGAAGGAGCACAGGCGACATGCCAGCCCCGCCAGCCACCGGCGGCGCTGGCCCGCGGGCGAGGGTAGTGCCGCCGTGACCAGCGCGGTGCCCCCTGAGGACCCGGCGGGCGCGCTGCCCGGCCAGTCGCCCTGGCCGGTCCGCTCAGGGACAGTCCCGGCGCTGGCCGCCGATTACGCGAGCCGGCCGGAGACGGCTCCCGACCTGGCGGCCGCGCTGCCCGCCGGAGCCGCGGTCGCGCTGGTCACCGACCGGGGGGCGAGTCCCGGCCCGGCGTCCGGCCCGGTATCCGGCCCGGCTGCGCCGGACTGGCGCCGAGCGTCGGGCAAGACCCAGCTCGCGGCGGCCTTCGCCGAGTCGCTGTGGCAGACGGGCCAGTTGGACCTGCTGGCCTGGATCCCGGCCACGAGCCGGGCCTCGGTGCTGTCCGGCTACGCCGCGGCCACCGCCGCCGCCACCGGCCGGGATCAGGCGATCAGCTGCGAGTCAGTCGCCGCCCAGGTCCTCGGCTGGCTGGGCGAGACCAGCCGCTCATGGCTGGTCGTCCTCGATGACCTGGGCGACCCCGCGGAACTGGACGGCCTGTGGCCAGCCGGCCGGGCCGGCCGGGTCCTGGTGACCTGCGCCGGCGACGCCGCCCTCCTCCGCGGCATGCGGGTGCTGCCGGTCGGCCTGTTCAACTCGCGCGAGGCCCTCGGCTACCTGATGGACAGGCTCTCGGACAACCCCAGCCAGCGGCTCGGCGCGATCGACCTGGTCAGCGTCACGGACTTTGAGCCGGTCGCGCTGACCCAGGCCAGCGCGGTGATCGCGAGCTCCACGATGTCGTGCCACAGCTACCGCGAGTACTTCACCGGCAGGCGCCAGCAGCTGACCGACTCGTCGGGCGCGCCGCCGGCCAGCGCGGTCACCTGGACGATCTCGTGGGAGCTGGCCGACCAACTCGCCCCCGGCGGGTCCGTTCAGTCACTCCTGGCCCTGGCCGCGCTGCTCGACGGACACGGCATACCCGAGACCGTGCTGACCGCCCCGGCCGCCGTCGGCAACGAAGGCGGCGGCCGGACGCGGGCCGCGCTGGCGGCGCTGGAACGCGTCGGCCTGCTGACCGTCGCCCCCGACACGGCACCGCCGACGGTCCGGATCAGCCCCGCGCTGCAAGCGGCGCTGCGCGCCGCGATGCCGGAGAGCATGCTGGATCAGGCGGCCCTGGTCGCCGCCGACGCGCTGCTCCAGGCCTGGCCGGAAGCCGAGCCGCCCGGCTGGCCCAGTTCCGGCCTGCGATCGTGTGCCGCGGCCCTGCGGCAGGCCACCGGGACCCGGCTGTGGCCCGGCGGATGCCATCCGGTGCTCCTGCGGGCCGGGGACAGCCTGGACCGCGCCCGCCTGACCGGCCCTGCCGCGGATCACTGGAGCGACCTGCTTACGGTCAGCGACCAGTTGCTCGGTGCCGCCCACCCGGACACCATGCTGGCCGGGCAGCGGCTGGCCGAGGCCCTCCTGGCCGCCGGCCGGCCGGGCGACGCCGTGACCTGGTCGCAACGGCTACTCGACACCCAGGCCGTGAAGCTCGGGCGCGATCACGAGGATTTGATCGGAGCGAGGATCCGCCTCGGGCACGCCCTTGTGGCGGCCCGCCAGCCGGAGCGCGCGATCTCCGCCCTCGAGCGCGTGCTCGCCGATTCTCAGCAGCGCCGCGGCCCCGAGCATGCCGATACGCTCGGCGCGCAGGACGAGCTCGCCGCCGCCTACCTGGCCGCAGGCCGGTATCCCGACGCCATCACAGCGTACCGGCGCGCGCTCGCCGAGCGGGAGCGCGCCCAGGGACCCCGCCACCCGGAGACGATGACCACTCGTCTTGGCCTGGCCGATTGCTACCTGGCCGGCGGCCTGCCGAAGGAGGCGGTATCCGCCTGCAAGCGGGTGGTCGCCGACCGGGAGCGCGCTCTCGGGCCTGATCACCTGGATACCGTCAAGGCATGGCACAGCCTGGGAGCGGCCTATCAGCGGACGGGTAAGACGGTGGCCGCCGAGGGCCTCTACGAGCAGGCCCGGGTCGGCTTCGAGCAGCTGCTCGGCCCCCGCCACCCGGACGCGCTGCGCAGCCGGGCGGAGCTGGCCCGGGTGTACCACAAGCTGGGACGGTACGGCGACGCCCGCGCGCTGCTGCTCAACACGGTCAACCGCTTGCAGCGCATCCTGTCCGACGACGATCCGCTGATCCTCGAACTGCGCGAGATCCTGGCCGATATCGGCGACGAATAGTCCCGGGAGGCACTGTGGTCAGCTCCCGTCGGGTTCACCACGACCGGCGGGCCGGCCCGCGCTCATCCCCGCGGCCCGCGGCGCGCGCGCAGCCGCCGCGGCGACCAGGGCAGGCCTGCGGCCCGCGGCCCCGGGACGGGCGCCCTTTGCAACGCCCACCAGTACCAGGCACCCGCCGACGCCGCCCTGAACCGCGCGATGCGCCACCGGACGGCGCGCCCGCCGCCTTTTCTCCGCGCCGTCTCCCGCACCCCAAGCAGCGCGCCGACGGCATAGCCGTGAAACACCTGGGTGCGCAGTTTGACAGAGGTCATCAGGGCCGCCTCCTGCCCGGATAGCCAGGCGGGGTCCCGACCCAGCGAGCCACTTGCTCGCACCACCCACACTACCCCAGGCCGCCCTCCCATTCCCAGGTGCCGAGCTGGGTGCTCTCGCCCCCCTTCCGGGGCGTGCTGCCGGCTGCCAGGCAGCCCGCTGCGGTGATGGCGGCCAGGATGGCGGGGGCGTGCTCCCGGTTGCCAGCCTGGGCGGCCTGCTGCATCGCCGCAGCGGCGAGCTGTTCGCCGGTATCCGGGGGGATGGTGACCAGGTCGGTTCGCTCGCCGCTGGCGGAGATCGCGGTGAGCAGCCCGGCGGGCATGCTGGCGAACCAGCCAAGCCGTACGACGCGCCGGCCGGCCTCGTCCACCCGCAGCCGGCCGGGCCTGCTGGCATTCCAGTCGGCCGTGCCCAGCATGACCCGGCTGATGCGGCCGTGCAGCTTGTCCACGGCGAGGATCAGCCCCAGCAGCTCCGCGGCGGGGTCAGCCGACCGGGGCCACCATCCGCCGTCCAGCGGCCCAGGGCTCGCGTGATCCCGTTGCAGGAGCAGCCGCGGTCCGCCATGCACGCCCTCGGGCGCTCTCGTGTCTGTGGTGACTGTCATCTCATTCTCCCTTGCATCTGGCCGGCCCGGACTGCTCAGACGGGCACTGATGTCTTCCGGGCGGTGTTGAGAGGGGCGGTCAGTGCGGCGCTGGCCGGCCTGCCTACCGGAACGGTGAGGGCGGGAACTTCGGGAGCGGGCAACGATTCACCGGTGTCGCGGGCATCCTCGGCCAACGGCACGGTCTGGCCAGCGGCCGGCGCCATGCGGTCGAAGAAGCGCAGCAGCTCCACCGGAACGGGCATGACCAGGGTGCTGTTCTTCTCGGCCGCGACCTCGACGACGGTCTGCAGCAGCCGCAACTGCAACGCGGCCGGATCGGCAGCCATCACGACGGCGGCCTGAGCGAGCTTCTTGGATGCCTGGTACTCGCCATCAGCGGAAATGATCCGCGCTCGGCGCTCTCGCTCGGCCTCAGCCTGCCGTGACATGGACCGTTTCATCGATTCCGGCAGCGAAACGTCCTTGATCTCGACGCGTTCCACCCGGATACCCCACGGCTGCTCGGTGGGCGCGTCGATGACGTCCTTGAGATGGGCGTTGACCTTGTCCCGCTCGGACAGCAGCTGGTCCATGTCGCTCTGGCCGATCACCGACCGCAGCGACGTCTGGGCCACCTGGGACACCGCGTAGGCATAGTTCTGCACGTTGATGATCGCCTTGGCCGGGTCCACGACCCGGTAGTAGACGACCGCGTCCACCCTGAGCGTCACATTGTCCCGGGTGATGGCTTCCTGGGCGGGCACCGCCGCTACGACGACCTGCCTGTTCACCTTCCGCAGCCGGTCGGTGAACGGGTTGACCCAGGTCAGCCCAGGCTCACGGATCCCGGGCAAGGCCCTACCCCAGCGGAAGACTATGCCTTGCTCGAATTGATTGATGATCTTGAAGCCGAGCATGTCGGCCATCCCGACCCCTGGCACGTGGCGCGCCGGGCTGCCAGGACCGCAGACGACGCCAGCGCGACGGCCAACATTCGAAATGCCCGCGGCCCATTTCCATGATGCTAACACCGTCTGACGGATCAAAACGCCGACCGCTGACCTCGCCGTTCACGCTCCGCCGCTCGCTCAATTCGCCCGCACGTCATGACCGGAGCGCCAGCTTGCATAACGCGGCCAGCCGATCTCGTCTTGCAGGTCGTCTGGCAGAGGTACGGTAGAGGAGGTGCGGTCGTGCCGGATTGGCGCTGGCCGCAGCCTCGTTGCTCCAGACCCTGGCGTATGCCCCGAGCGGTTCGCTCGGAAGCCCCAGGAGGACAGCGCGATGATAAGAACGACACCCGGCATTCCTGAACAGCCGGCCGGCCGCGCTTCAGCGGCACCAGGGCTGCCGGCTGCCGCCGATCCTCCGGCGGCCAGCTTTCGCGCACTGGCACTGCAGGTGCGGGCGATGGGGCTGCTCGACCGCAGGCCGGGCTACTACCGGGTGAAGATCACCCTGACGATCCTCGCCTTCTTCGCCGGATGGGCCCTGCTCGTCATCGCCGGCAACTCGTGGACGGCCCTCGCCGTCGCCCCGCTGATGGGGGTCATGTTCACCCAGCTGGGCTTCATCGGCCATGACGCCGGGCACAACCAGGTCTTCGGCACGCGCCGGCGCAATCGCCTGCTCGGCCTCACCGTGGGAAACGCGCTGACCGGGCTGAGCTTTGGCTGGTGGGTTCCCAAGCACAACGCTCACCATGCGCACCCCAACGAGATGGGCCGTGACCCCGACATCGGCGAAGGGCCCGCCCCGCCCTCACCTGACGCGCCGGGGCAAGGACCCGGTCGTGTCGCATGGTGGCTGGCACGGTGGCAGGCGCCGCTCTTCTTCCCCCTCATGCTGCTGCGAAGCGGCGGCATGCACGTACTGGGGATCAAGCGGCTTGCGGGGCGGCGAGACCATGCCTCGGCGGTGGAAGCCCTCCTCATCGGGCTGCACGCGGCGCTGTACCTGGCGGTGGTGCTGTGGGTGCTCTCCCCGCTCAAGGCACTCGCCTTCGTCGCCGTGCAGCAGGCGGTCTTCTCGCTGTACCTGGGCATCAGCTTCGCGCCCAACCACAAGGGGATGCCGGTCATCGAGCCCGAGACGGCGGCCAGCTTCGCCCGCCGCCAGGTGATCACCGCCCGGAACATCAGGGGCGGCCCGCTCACCACCTTCATGCTCGGCGGCCTTAACTACCAGATCGAGCATCACCTGTTCCCATCGATGCCCCGGCCCAACCTGCGACGAGCCCAGGGCCTGGTCATGGACTTCTGCGCGGCGGCCGACCTCGGCTACAGCGAAGAAAGCCTCACCGGATCATTCCGCCAGATCATCCGTCACCTCAGCGACGCCGGAGCAGCCACCAGCCGCCGCACTGACTGACAATTCGATCGCAGGGCGGGCGGTTGCCGCCCGAGCAGGGACACGGGCGGGGTGGGTGCCCTCGAAGGCCTGGGTTGACGACAGCCCGTAAGCCGGGCAGGGTCGCATGGCCTGCCCGGCATTGGGGATCTCGTGGACGGAGCCGAACCTGCGGTCGGCTTGCTGTTCAGGCGATGATGTTGTGAACGGGCATGACATCCGGCGTTCCCGGGTCGATCCCGATCTTGGTCAGCACGGGCATGAGGACCTTCCCGTATTCCTCGAAGGCCTGCTGGGATTCCCACACCTCGTAGACCATGAGGTCATCGTCGGACCCGAAGCAGGAGTGGTGGCTCCGTCCTGCCGGGTGCTCAGCGCCCTGGGCCGCGAGTTCCGTATTCGCGCGGTCGTACTGCTCGGCGGTCAGGGACTTGGGATGGAAGTAGGTGGCGAGTGTCATGGCTTCTCCTCATGGTTGCTGTGGCTTACGGGAGAACAGGCCCCTTGCCGGCGGCCGGTGACCGGGGATTGTCAGCTCCCGTTGGCCTTCCCGCCGGACGTGACCGCGGCCCCTGGCTGGCCGACCCGCACGGGGATGCGCTTGGCCTGTACGTCCGGTGCCTTGGGCACCAGGACCCGCAGCACGCCGTCCTGTGCCGTAGCCTCGATCTTCTCCGCCTGGATGTGGCCGGGCAGGGTGATCGAGCGGCGGAACGCGCCGTAGCCGTGCTCCGACCGGTGCACCCTCTCGCCGACGGCGGCGCGGGCGGTGCGGCGCTCGCCCTGGATCGTCAGCAGGCCGTCCCCGAAGGTGATCTCCACCTCGCCGGCGCTGACGCCGGGCAACTCCGCCGACACCATGTAGACGTCCTTGCGCTCAGATATCTCGATCGCCGGAGCCCATGCCATCGCGCCGGCATCGGCGTCGTACTGCTGGCCGAACCGCCTGGCACGGCCCCAGCCCGTGCGCATTACCTCATCCTGCGCGGCACGCAGGTCCTCGAACAGGTCCCAGCTCGTGGTGATTGTCATCTCGTTCTCCCTTGCATCTGGCCAGGCCAGCGGCCTGGCGACCCGGAAGAACACCGCCCAGGTGAACACCGTTCATTTCCGAGCTACACTGTTCACTCTATAGTGAACAGTGTTCACTGTCAATCCGTACCGAGACGCCGCGCGGGTGCCGGGTCCTGGGATGGGCAGTGGTCTGCGGAGTGGGGGTGGCTGCGGGGGACAACGGCCGCGACTGTCCGGTGGCTAGGCGCCAGGCCTGGCAGAGTGTAGAATGCGTGTAGTGCTCCGGACCCCGGCAGCTGCGCCCGCGCGATCCTCGCGGGTTCAGTAGCAGGACCGGGGCTTTTCGCGCTCAGGGGCCGACGTTGGCAAGCGTCACGGCTGAAGCGCGGTGGCCGCTCCGGGAACCTTGTTAAGGCGTCCGCAACTCAGTTTCCGGGAGCGCATCTGGTCTTAATTTCTTGGGTCGTCATGGCCGCGGCGGCGGTCTCCGGCGTGGCGGAGGCCCGGCGGAGATCCGGTACATGACGGGACGGGCGGTGACGGACGCGGGCCCCACAGGGGCGGGCCTGCTTTGCGGTGCCCGTCGCGACGCCGGCTTGCAAACGAGCGGGTAAACGGGGCAGGGAGTGCTCCGCGGCCCGCTGACCCGCTACTTAGCGGGGATGATGCGTGCGGTGCCGCGGATGACGTCGCCGGCTAGCTGGGTGAGCGGGTGGTTGTGGTCGCGGGCGTAGCGGCGCAAGATGACGAATGCCTCGTCGGGGGTCACCCGGAGCCGCTCGGCCAGGGCTCCCTTGGCCTGCTC
>JAICUO010000107.1 GCA_025935815.1 Streptosporangiaceae bacterium | reverse complement strand
GAGTTCCCTCATGCAACACGGCTGTGCCATTGAGGCACGCGGCCTCGTCAAGACCTATCCCGGCAAGAGCGGCGGTGCCGC
The DNA here is from genome assembly GCA_025935815.1 of Streptosporangiaceae bacterium. Lineage (GTDB taxonomy): Bacteria > Actinomycetota > Actinomycetes > Streptosporangiales > Streptosporangiaceae > Trebonia. The sequence goes on along the minus strand of JAICUO010000107.1, from coordinate 15,680 downwards.
CCGCCAAGAGGACAAGGGCAGTGGCAAGCGCGTCAAGCCCCGCATCCGGGCGCTTGACGGACTGAACCTCAGCGTGCCCCGCGGCACCATCTTCACCCTCGTCGGCCCCAACGGCGCGGGCAAGTCCACCGCCGTCAAGATCCTTACCTCCCTGGCCAGGCCCGATGAGGGCACCGCAACTGTGGCAGGCATCGACGTGCTGGCCGACCCGGCCGGCGTGCGGCGCGCCATTGGCGTCGTCGGCCAGCGATCCGGGGCGGATCCGAACGCCACCGGCCGCGAGAACCTGACCCTGCAAGGCCACCTGTACGGCCTGGACACCGAGTCCGCCCGGCTACGCGCCGACGAGTTGCTGGCCCGCTTCCAGCTCACCAGCGCCGCTCGCCGCTTCGTGCGCCACTACTCCGGTGGCATGCAGCGCCGCCTCGACGTGGCACTCGGCCTGGTGCACCGGCCGAAGGTCTTGTTCCTTGACGAACCGACCACCGGGCTGGACCCGGAGTCGCGGGCCGCGATGTGGCAGGAGATCGGCCGCCTGGCCAGCGAGGACCGGATGACCGTCCTGCTCACCACGCACTACCTGGAAGAGGCCGACCGGCTGGCCGACACGATCGCGATCGTCGACATGGGCCGCGTCGTCGCGGAGGGCGCGCCGTCGCAGCTCAAGGAGCGGACCGAGTCGCGGACGCTCGATGATGTCTACCTGCACTACGCGGGCCGCCGCTTCGAGATGGCGGAGGTGACCCGCGCATGACCGCCATCACCACCCCCACGGGCGCAGCGCCCGCCATGGGGCCCAAGAGCAGCCCCGCGACCGACACCTGGTACCTGACCGGGCGCAAGCTGCGCGCACTGGTCCGCCAGCCCGTCGTCATCGCGTTCGGCGTGGTGCAGCCGGCCATCTGGCTGTTCCTCTTCGGGGAATTGTTCCGCAAGGTCATCGACATCCCCGGCTTCGGCTATCACGGCTCCTACCTCGCCTACCTGGTCCCGGGCATCGTGGCGATGAACGCGATGTCGAACAACATGTGGGCCGGGATGACGCTCATCGAGGAGATCGATCGCGGCACCCTCAACCGGCTGCTGGTCACCCCGGCCAGCCGGCTGGCGATCATGAACGCCTCAGTGGCCGAGCAGGCCGTCGGGACGATCGTGCAGACGCTGATCATCGTCGGTCTCGCGATGGCCGGGGGAGCACGCTACCCCGGCGGGATGGCGGGCGTCGTCATCGTGACCGTCGCCGCAGTCCTCGTCGGCATCCCGTGGGGCGCCCTGTCCAACATGACCGGCATGCTGCTGCGATCTCGCGAGGCGATCATCGGCGTCTACACGTTCTTCATGCTCCCGCTGATGTTCTTGTCCTCGGCCTTCATGCAGCCTGACTTCATGCTCGGGTGGATGCAGGCCATCGCCTCTCGCAACCCGCTCAACTGGGAGGTCCAGGTCGGCCGGTCGGCGCTGTCAGCGGCCCCCGACTGGGCCGGCATCGCCGAACGATGCGGCGGCCTGCTGGCCCTGGCCATCCTCGCCGTCATCATCTCGGTGACAACCTTTCGCTGCTACGCCAAGAATGCTTTATCTTCCGGGGGGCACAAACCAGCCGCCCAGGCCCCCCAACTGGTGCAGCTTCCGTCCGTAGGATCCGGCTCGCCGGGAGGGCCCGCGCAAACCGCGCGGGCCCGCCGCGGTTCCCCGCTCCGGTAGCCGCGATGGGCGCAAATGTCTGTGGCGGCTCTGGCTTTGGTGCCGGTGGCCGGCGAATGGGCGCTGGGGGCGGCGGTGCGGTCACGGGCACGGGGAGTGGCGTCAACGGACGTAGTAGCCGAGGCCATCATGCCGATCGGCCGCCAGCCTGCTCAGGGCTGACGGGCAAGGCGGGTCCAGGTGCCTGGCGGGTGGTCCGCTACCGGCAGCCAGAGCATCGGCTGGGCGTCGGCCAGCCCAGGCTCGTATCGCATGTCCCAGGGGAAGTTGCCGTCACTGTCCGCCCAGACGACCTGGCGGATCGGCGGCCGGATATAGCCGTGGAACTGGTCAGAGGCCAAGAACATGGAAGCCACCCGCCAGCTGTCGTGGACGTCGCGGATCGCCAGCCTCGCGGGGAACGCGTCACTGATCTCGTCGCCGATGTCGAAGCCCTCGTCGTCGGCGGCCCGCGTGCACAACGGCCGGATGATGGCGGCCAGCTGGCTAAGCGGACGGCCGAAAGCGGCCAGGTCCGGGTGGCCGTAGCTAGCCCAGAGGCCAACGCTGTACGCCCACGGCGGCGCGTCGCCGTCGCCGAGCACGCCAGGGACCGCCCAGCCGCAGGAGCTGACCTGGCTCAGGATCCCCTGCATGTAGGCGTCGGGGCCAGGGTCGGGGCCGCCTGCCTCGCGCGCGCAGGCCGGGCACTCGTGGTGGCGCTTGCGTAGCTTCATCTTCATGAGGCCACCGTATGGCGGGGCACTGACATTCGAGCCCTGCGACTGGGCTTCGCCGTGAGCTCGTGGAGTAAAAGGTAGGTAGATCTTTTAGCGCAAGGGAGCGACGCCGTGGCCCGGCGGACTTGCCGTAAACGGCGGGCGGTCGCCCCCCGAGTTCGTTACCATTGCGATACGTCGCAATACCGGCATCGTGACCCCGTGACGGAGGGGTGGCAGTAGACACCCTCGTGAAGTCTTCGGCGGCGAGCGTTCACCGACTCTTCCTGGTGGCGCTCCCGTATTTCGTCATGTTCGTGGTCGTCGTCGACGAGTTCATGCCCTATAACGACCGGGGCCTGCTGCCCCTGCTGTCACTAGGGCCGGCGCTCGCCTCGGTGTCCAGGCGCGCCATCCCGACCGCGCTCATCGGCATGCTGGCGCTGACCGTCTGCGTCGGCCTTTCCTGGCACTACCACTTTTACCTGCAGCCCCACGGGAACGTCCCGTTCATCACGATCGCCGGCGTGACGGTCGTGGGGGTGGTGGCGAGCGCGGGACGCCAGCGCAGGGAGCGGGAGCTCGCCGACATCCGGGCGGTGGCGGAGATCGCGCAGGCGGTCCTGCTGCGCCCCGCGCCCCGGCGAGTGCCAGGCGCGGAGCTCGCGGTCCGGTACATGTCCGCCACCGCCGCCGCGCGGATCGGCGGTGACCTCTACGAGGTGGTCACCACCCCGGGGCGCGTCCGGATCATCCTCGGGGACGTCCAGGGTAAGGGGATCACCGCGGTGCGGACCGCCGCCATGGTCCTCGGCGCCTTCCGCGAGGCCGCCTACGAGGCCACGGACCTGGTGGAGATCGCCGCGCGGATCGAGCAGAGCATGCGCTACCAGGCGCCGGAGCAGGAGTTCGTCACCGCCGTCCTCGCCGAGCTGACCCCTGGCTGCCCGGTGATCGAGATCCTCAACTGCGGGCACCCGTCACCTCTCCTGCTGCGCAACGGCGATGTCGTGCCCGCCGAGTCACCAGACCCGTGCCTCCCGCTAGGCCTGGCGGAACTGGCCGATGACGAGCGCACGCCGAGCACCTGGCCGTTTGGCCCCGGTGACCAGATCTTGTTCTACACCGACGGGATTAGCGAGGCGCGGGACAAGACGGGAGCGTTCTACCAGTTGTCCCAGTGCGGCCAGATCCTGGCCGGGCATGACGCCGAGGCGGCGCTGGACCTGATCAAGGGGCAGGTCATCTCCCATGTCGGGCACACTCTCACCGACGACGCGGCGATGCTGCTCGTCAAGTGCGCGGCTGTCAGCGAGCCCGCGGACGCCGCGGCGCTTGACCTGCCGGGCGCGGCCGGCCACGTCCCGGCCCAGGCCCTTCGCGCCTAGTCCGCCGCGGACCTTCCCGCCGAGCCGCCCCTCCCGGTCGGCTCGGCCCTGCCCGGTGAGCCAGTCTCGCCCGGCACCGGGCCCCGCCAGGCCTAGGAGCCCTGGCCCGCCGGCTGCGCCAGGGCCGCTCCGGCGCGGCGGGTGGCTTCGCGGCGGGCGACTTCGCCCTGGGCGGCCCGGCCGCGCCGCCAGGGTATCGCGGTGACCAGCGCCACCAGGGCCGGCCCGCTGAGCGTCCACCCGCAGAACAACAGGAGCGCCGCGACGGCCACGGCGGCGGGCACGGCCGCCACCCGGCCCAGGCCGCGCAGCAGCCGGATCGCGGCCACCATGCACCCCAGGTAGACGCTCAGGAAGAGGGTGGTCGGGATCGCGACCAGGGGCGTCACGCTGATCAGCCCGGCCCCGTACAGCGCGATCAGCGGGAATCCGATCGCAGCGATCGTTGCCAGCAGACCCCGCCGAGTCCCGGGCCGAGCCTTGGGGCCCTCCCCGGAAACCGAGCCCGGGCGCGCTGCCCGCAGCGGGGGCAGCATCCCCACCATGGCGCTCGCGCCGGTGATGTAGGAGTTGGTGGCGCCAAGCGTCAAGGTGACGGCCGCCACCGCGGCGACCGCCGGGCCAGCGCTGCCGATGGCGGCCTCCAGTAGCCCGGCCAGCGGGATGGAGCTGCCGGCGTCCGGGCCGAGCACGCCGATCACGGTGATCGACAGGCCCAGGTAGATCGCGGTGGTCACCGCGAGGGCGATGGCGATTACCCGCGTCAGCTGCCGTCGCGGGTCGCGGAATCGCGTGGTCAGCGGGGCGACCGCCTCCCAGCCGACGAACGACAGCATGAGCAGCGCCGCCGCGTGCCCGACCGCCGCCCACCCGTGCGGGGCGAACGGCGCCCAGTTCGCCGCCCGCGCCATCCGCGCCGACCCGCTGACCGCGACGGTGACCACCACGATGAGCAGCGCGACCAGCAGCAGCTGGGCGGTGGCGCTGCTGCGCAGCCCGCCGGCGGCCAGGGCGAGCACCACCAGCAGCAGCAAGCCCGCGATGATCGCCTGGGCGCCCGCCTCACCAGGCCCGCGGAACGCGCCGATGACGGCCGTGACGTATCCCGCCCCGATGATGCAGACGATGGGCGCCCCCGATATGACGCCGGCCAGGAAGGACCAGCCGGCCGCCCGGCCTGCCCAGTCACCGAGCCCGGCGCTCACGTAGCCCATGACTCCGCCTGCTGAGGGAAAGCCCCGGCCGAGCGCCGCGAACACGCAGGCGAACAGGGCCGACAGGCCCAGTAGCGCGATCCAGGCCACGACGGAGGCCGGTCCCGCCGTCCGGGCGGCGAGTCCGGGAAGCAGAAGCAAGCCCGGCCCGAGCAGGGCCCCGATGTAAAGCGCCGCGCCCCGCGCGGTCGTCAGCGGTGAGCTGTCCATGCCATCAGCTTCACAAGAATCGGCTCGCACGCGATGGCAAATATCGCCCTCTAAGGTCCACCAAACGGCAGGTTATTGCGCAATATGCGGGATATGCTCAACTTCATGCCAGAGCACACGCCAGACAAGGTGGATCGCGCCATCGTAGCCAAGCTGCAGGAAGACGGCCGGATGGCCAACGTGGACCTCGCCGACGCTGTCGCGATGTCCCCGTCAGCCTGCCTGCGCCGCGTCAAGGCCCTGGAGGCCAGCGGCATCATCGCCGGCTACCACGCGGAGGTCAGCCGGGTGAAGGCCGGGCTCGGGCTGACCGTCTTCATCGGGCTGAAGGTCACCGGCCATTCCCGGGAGAACTCACAGGCGGTCGAGCAAGCGCTGACCGCCATCCCGGCGGTCGTGGCGTGCTACCTCGTGTCCGGTCAGGACGACTTCCTAGTGGAGGCAGCCGTCCCGGACCTCGCCGGGTACGAGCAGTTGCTCATCGACCAGATCCTGACGATCCCTTCGGTCGTTGAGGCGCGCAGCACCTTCGCCATTCGCACCATCATGAGCCGCGGCCCGCTGCCCCTCGGCCACTGGCGCTGACCCACCGGGGACGGCGCCCGGCGCGGCCCGGTCGATGCGGTCATGGCGGATATCCCGCGGGATCAGCGTGAGCGCGGAAACCCCGATCATCAGCGCCGCGGCCGCGAACTGCGTGGACGAGACGCCAAACGAAGCGGCTACCGGCCCGGCGATCAGCGCGCCGAGGGGCATCGCGGCCATCGACCCCAGGGCGTCGTAGGAGGCGACGCGGGCCAGCATGCCAGGGGCGATGCGCGTTGCCATCGCCACCGTCCACTGGACCATCATCACCTCCATCAGCGCCCCCAGGCTCAGCGACACCACGCAGACCACGGCGAGCGGCAGGACCAGTCCCAGGGCGAGCGGCGAGATCGCCATCGCGCCCCCGGCCCCGACGACCAGCAGCATGGGCCGGCGCGGTGCCCACCGTAGCGAAACCACGCCACCCAGGAGAAGCCCGACGCCCTCGCAGGCGGTGATCGCGCCCCAGGCGGCCGGCCCGCCGAGGTGCTGCCGCGCGACGACCGGGCCGAGCACGTTGAACGCGCCGTTCCAGGCCATCATGACCAGGCAGTACTGGATGACGGTCGCCCATAGCCAGGTATGCGAGCGGAACTCCGTCCACCCTTCCCGCAGTTCCCGCAGCATGCCCGGCCGCTGCCCGGGCACCGCCGAGCCTGCCCGGGCCGTGATCCGAGTCAGCAAGGGCACTGTGCCGGCCACGCACGCGCCCGACAGCACCAGCGCCCATCCAGAGCCGACGACCGCAACCACCAGCCCGCCGGCGGCGGCGCCCGCCATCTGGCCGGCGTTCATGCCCATCCGGCTGATCGAGCTGGCCTCCTGCAGCAGCGCCACGGGAACCACGCGGGGCAGCAGCGCTTGCGACGCCGGGTAGAACATGGCGGTTCCGGTGCCGGTCAGCGCCTCCAGCGCGATCATCATCCACAGCGTCGGGTGCGTGGTGAGCACCAAGATCCCGAACCCGCCCTCGCCGGCCACGATCGCGAGGTTGGCCGCGACCAGCACCGCCTGCGGCGGGAACCGGTCCGCCAGCACGCCCCCCACGAGCGCGAACGCCAAGGTGGGGGCGATCTGGGCGGCCAGCACATACGACAGGTCGGCGGGGGAGCCAGTGGCGTTCAGCACGGCGAAGGAGACGCCGACCAGGGAGAAGCCGACCGAGGACATCGCCAGCAGCCGGTCGCCGAGCAGGAGCCGGAAGTCGGCGATGGCGAGCACCGGGAAGCGGCGAGCTAGCGCGCGCCAGGGCATGACAAGTCCGATCGCTGGCAAACAGGGAAGCGATTGAGCGTACGTGACCAGCAAGATCAACGGCAACCCGTTTTTGGTGGGTATCCCCCCGGCGCGATTCAGTGCCGCTTGGCGTTCTCGCTGTTGATGACCATGATGGCGAACCAGATCGCCACGATCGCGATGACCGCTCCGACGGTGGCGTGCATGTTCGCGGCCACCACCGCCGTCGCGCCGACGCCGAGGCCCATCGACCCGAACGCGAGGATCACGGAGGCGACCGTGGCGCCAGCCCCCCGGCGCGCCGGGGCTGCTCCCGCCGGGGCAAGGGGCTGCGGGACGGGTGGCGGCTGCGGCACCTGGGCGACGGGCGGCGGTGCCGGGTGCACGGGGGCCGGCCGTGGCTCTGGCATGCTCTGCGAATGCCCGCCGTAGTGGCTCATGCCGCGCAGTCGCGCGTCCACCCGCTTGTCGATCTCCGCTCCGATCCGCTCGACCAGGCCCTCGGCCACCGCGTCCTCATAGCGCGGGCCGAGTTCCGCGTGCGCCGCGACGGAGGCGGCGATCTCCTCACGCTCGTCCGAGTTCACGGTCACACGTTATGACGTGAGGCAAGCGCACACAATGGGGATGACCCCCGGAGCAACCCGGAGGCTGTCCCGAGGAACCTGCGGGCCAAGGCCCGTGGATTGGGTGTACCGCCGGGAAATGCGGCAGACTGGGCAGATGGCCATCACCGATCCTGTCGCGATCGCCGGGGCGGCGCCGCTGGCGGCTGAGCGCGCCGGGCGGCAGGCACCTGGCGAGCCGTGCGTGCTGCTGAAGCTCGGCGAGATCGTCCTCAAGGGGCACAACCGGCAGCAGTTCGAGCGGCTGCAGCAACGCAACATCAAGGACGCGGTACGCGACACCGGGGTGGCGACGCAAGTGCTGCACCGCGAGGGCGTCGTGCTGATCCGGGTGCCCCGCGAGGACCGCACCGAGGCCGAGCACGCGGCGGCGGTGGAGAAGGTCGCGGCCCGCGCCGCTGACGTGCCGGGCATCGTCCGGGTCTGCCGGGCCTGGTGGGTCGACAAGACCCCGGAGGCCACCGTCGCGGCGGCCGTCGAGCTCACCCGGGGCACGACCGGCGCGTTCGCGGTGCGCCCGCGGCGCCGGGACAAGCGGTTCCCGATCACCTCCGCTGAGCTGGCGGTGATCGTCGGCCGGGAGGTGCAGAAAGCGCACGGGCTGCCGGTCAACCTCAAGCACCCGGCTACCGAGGTCTTCATCGAGGTCGATCAGCAGGAGGTGCTGCTGTTCACCGGGGGCGAGCCGGGGCTGGGCGGGCTTCCGGTCGGGATGAGCGGCCGGGCGGTCGCGCTGATGTCCGGCGGCATCGACTCGCCGGTCGCCGCGTACCGGATGATGCGGCGCGGGCTGCGCTGCTACTTCCTGCACTTCTCCGGTATGCCGCTGACGGGGCCGGAGTCCATCTACAAGGCGTACGCGCTAGTCCGCGGGCTGGACCGGTTCCAGGGTGATTCCCGGCTGTTCGTGGTGCCGTTCGGGAAGACGCAAGCGGCGCTGAAGTCCTCCGGCGCGGACCGGCTGCAGATCGTCGCCCAGCGGCGGCTGATGCTCAAGACGGCCGAGGCGCTGGCGAAGCGGCTGAACGCGCCCGCGCTGGTCACCGGCGACTCGCTCGGGCAGGTCTCCAGTCAGACGCTGCCCAACATCACGGCGCTTGACGACGCGGTGACCCTGCCGATCCTGCGGCCGCTGCTCGGCATGGACAAGACCGAGATCATGGCCGAGGCGCGCCGCCTGGGCACGCTGTCGATCTCCGAGCTGCCCGACCAGGACTGCTGCTCGCTGCTCACCCCGCGCCGGGTCGAGACTCGTGCCCGGATCGATGACCTTCGCAAGATCGAAGTCCGGCTGGAGGCCGACGAGATCGCCGCCGAGCTGGCGGCCGGCGCGCAGGAATACCGCCAGGACAGGGCCGGGGGCGCGCGGCGGCCGATGGACTGAGCGGCGCGGGCTAGCGCAGGGCGGCCACGGCCGGGGCGGGGGTGACGACCCGGCCCACGAGCGGGGACAGGTGGGCCGCGATGCTGGCCAGCTCGCGCAGGTCCGACTCGATGAGCGCCTGCGGGCCGTCGCACAGGGCGACCTCAGGGTGCGGGTGTACGTCCACGATGATGCCGTCGGCGCCGACCGCGATCGCGGCCCGCGACAGCGGCAGCACTAGGTCGCGCCGGCCGCCGGAGTGCGACGGGTCGACGATCACCGGCAGGTGGGACAGCCGCTGGGCCACCGGCACGGCGCTGATGTCCAGCGTGTTCCTGGTCGCCCTCTCGAATGTGCGGATGCCGCGCTCGCACAGCACGATCTCGAGGTTGCCGCGCTGGGCGATGTACTCCGCCGCCATCAGCCACTCCTCGATGGTGGCGCTCATGCCGCGCTTGAGCATGATGGGCTTGCCGCAGCCGCCGACCGCCTGCAGCAGCGGGAAGTTCTGCATGTTGCGGGTGCCGACCTGGAGCATGTCGGCGTAGGAGGCGACGAGGTCCACGTCGGCCTTGTCCACGACCTCGGTGACGATCGGCAGCCCGGTCTCGGCGCGGACGTCGGCCAGGATCTTCAGGCCCGCCTCGCCGAGGCCCTGGAACGCGTAGGGGGAGCTGCGGGGCTTGTAGGCTCCGCCGCGCAGCAGCGACGCGCCGGCGGCCTTGGCCATCCAGGCCGCTTCCAGCGTCTGCTCGGGCGTCTCGACCGCACACGGGCCGGCGATCACGGTGAGCGTGTCCGGGCCGATCGGTACCCCGCCGACCCGGATCACCGAGCGCTCCCGCCGGTGCTCGCGGCTGACCAGCTTGTAGGGGACGGAGATGCGGACCACGTCGGCCACGCCCGGCAGCCCGGCCAGGTTCAGCGTCGCGGCGAGCCGGTCCATGTCACCGGTGATCCCCACGATCGTGCGCGACACGCTGCGGCTGACGAAAGCTGAGCCGCCAGCTTCCTCCACCACGGCCACCACATTGTCAGCATCCGCCTCAGTCGCGTCAGCGGCCATCACGACTACCATGTCGCCCCTATCCTTCGCTCCACCCAAAGCAGGTTATCCGCCAGTGCCGGTGCCTACGGCGGGCTCGGGCTAGTCTCGGGCGGTTCCCTCAGGACGGCGATGTCGCGGGTAGCGTCCGCCGACCCGACAGCCGATTGCGCCGGGGGCGTTCGGGCGAGGCATGCCGTTGATCTTGCCGTATCAGAAGCCGTAGTAGACCTTGATGGTCGATCCTTGCGGCGCGGTCCCGGTGGGGCGGTAGAAGATGACCCGCTGCGTCGGGCCGATCCGGTGCGCCTCCACCTGGAAGCCCGCGTTACGCAGGTCGTTGGTGGCCTGGTCGATGTCCTCGCCCTGGATGTTCGGGATGTTCGCCATGGGCGGGCCGTTCGATACCCACACGGTGATGGTCTGCCCGGGGGACAGCGGCGACTGCGGCGGGGGATCCTGCCGCGTGATGGTGCCCGCCGCCGCCGTGCTGTTGGTGTCTTGCTGCACGTTGAGCGTGATGCCGTTCGGCTGCGCCCAGTTCTGCTGCACGGCCTGCTCGTTCTGCCCGATGAGGTTCGGCATCGGCGGGCCTTGCACGACTTCCACGTAGACGGCCTTGTTGGCTGGCCACATGGTGCCCGCCGGGGGGTTCGTCCCGGCGATGGACCCGATCTGCGCGCCTTGCTGGCCGACCTTCTGCGGCTGGTCGCTGACGGTCAGCCCGGCGGCCCGCAGCGCCGCGACGGCGCCGTCGAACGACTTGCCGGTCACCGGCGGGACCTTGATCGTCCGCGGCCCGGACGAGACCGTGAGGGTGACCGTCGCGCCGGATGTCGCCCGCCCCGACGGCGACGTGCTGATCACGTCGCCCGCCGCGTAAGTGTTGTCATGCACCGCCGAGCCGATGTGGACGCCGAACCCGTGCGCCCGCAGCATCGCCGCCGCCTGCGCCTGGGGGACGCCGATGACGGCCGGCAGCGGCGTGTACTGCCCGCTGGACAGCCACCAGCCGCCGGTGATGAGCCCGATGACCGCGATGAGCGCGATGGCGACGTAGGCGATCCGCTTGCTGAACAGCCAGCGCTGCAGGAATGGCTCGTCCGCGCCTGGTCCGGCCCCGCGGCGCCCGCGAGACGCGGGCCGCCCGGTCAGGCCGGCCAGCCCGGCCAGCAGGCCCGGTCCGGCGGGTCCCGTCCCGTCGTATCCCGGATAGCCGCCGGGCACCACCATCGTGTGCGACGCGCCCCCGGTGCTCTCATGACCGGGAAGGTCGTATCCGGCCTGCGCGTAAGGCGGCACCGGGGCGCCGGGGAGGCCGGGCCGGCCCGGCGGGGCAGAGTCAGGCCCGGCGGCGTCAGGCCCGGCGGCGGCGCTCAGGGCGGCATCGGGATCCGCGCCACCGCGTACGGCGCGCACGACCTGCAAGAACGCGCCCGCGTCGGCGGGCCGTCGCCGCGGGTCGCGGCTCGTGGCGGCGCGCACCACCCGGTCCATCTCCGGCGGGACGCCCGCCATCCACTGCGAGGGCGGCGGGACGTCGGAGTTCACGTGCTTGTAGGCGACTTGCAGCGGCGAGTCGCCGGTATGCGGCTGGTACCCGGTGAGCAACTCGAACAGCATCACGCCGGCCGCGTACACGTCGGTGCGGAAGTCCGTGACGTGGCCAGTGACCTGCTCGGGGGCGATGTAGGCGACGGTGCCGATGACAAGGCCGGAGCGGGTGTGCCCGGACGCCGTCTGCGCTCGCGCCAGCCCGAAGTCCACGACCTTGACCCGGCCGTCGGCGGTCAGCAGCACGTTCTCCGGCTTGACGTCGCGGTGCACGATCCCGGCCGTGTGCGCGGAGGCCAGCGCCGACAAGATGGGATCCATGACGTTCAGCGCGGCGTCGGCGCCGAACGGGCCGCGCTCGCGAAGCAGGCTGCGCAGCGTCCGCCCGGGAACGTACTCCATCGCCAGGTACAGGGACTGCCCGTCCGATCCCTGGTCGAAGACGGCCACGATATTCGGATGAGACAAACGGGCGACCGACTTGGCCTCGCCGATGAACCGGCTGACGAATTCCTCGTCCCGTGCCAGCTCAGCGTGCATTACCTTAAGCGCCACCTGCCGGTCCAGCCGGGTGTCGGTGGCAAGGTACACGGTGGCCATGCCGCCGTGCGCGATGCGAGAGCGGACGTGGTACCGGCGGTCGAGCACCCGGCCGATAAGCCCGTCAGCGATGACTGATTCCATCGGTTCCCGATTTTACGGTGCTACCCTCGGGGACTTTGCCCCGTTAAGCATATTGTCAGGCCCTGCCCGGTCCCGTCCCTCGCTAAGAGGGCCCGATTGTCGCCGCACGTCGCCTCCCGCCCGGCCACCGTTCAATGCGATTCTCATGCTGAACGACTGTGGCATCCTTCCCGTTCCCGCCTTCCCCGCTGGGCTGACCCGACCGGAGGCCCAGGGCTCCCCGCGGCCCCCTCGCCAGTATGTTGGGGGCGCGAACCGGTTTCTTTTGGGCACGGGAGGGTTGCGGGCATGGAAGATCGCATTGAGCAGCGGATCACGATCCGGGCGACTCTGGACCACGTGTGGTCACTGGTTACCCGGCCAGGCTGGTGGCTGCCGGGCAGCGCCCCGGAGCCGGCCAGGGGGATCGGACGCGCGACGGTTGAGTGGGGTGCGCAGCGGCAGCCATGGACTGTCGAGGTTGTCCGCGTGGAGCCGCAGGGGTACGCGTCGTTCCGCTGGGCGAGCGCCTTCGGCGGGGTCATGCCTGCGCAGGGCAACTGCACGCTGGTGGAGTTCTACGTGCGCCCGGTCGGTGATGAGGTCGGCGTGACGGTGGTCGAGAGCGGGTTCGCGTCGCTGGAGCTTCCCGAGGCGCTGCGCGATGACCAGTGGAAGGCTAACGCGGGCGGCTGGCAGTACGAGCTGGCTGGCCTGCGGACGCGCGCTGAGCTGGACGCGTCCGCCATGGCCGGCACCGCGCCAAGCTAGACGGCACCGCGCCCGGAAGGACGGCGCCGCGGCCTGCCAATCGGCGCGTTGATCGCGGATGGCGCGCTGGTGACCCGTGAGTAACGAATACCGCTGGTTTGGGCACCGCCAGGATGTGGGACATTGGTCTCGTGGCACAGATAGACCCCGCGGCCGATGCCCTCGTCGGCGACTGGCTGTCACTCCCTGAGGTTGCCGAACGGCTCGGCATACCCTCCAGCAGGGTGAAGCAACTCCTCCGCGACCGCAAGCTGCTCGCCGCGGCCCGCCCGAGCGGAGAACGCGCGGTACCCGCCGCGTTCCTTGACGGCGACCAGGTCGTCAAGGGGCTGCACGGGACGCTGACGGTGCTGTACGACTGTGGGTTTGACGACTCCGAAGCCCTTCGCTGGCTGTTCACGGCCGACGAAACGCTACCGGGGACGCCCATCCAGGCGCTCTGCAGGCACCGGGGCACCGAGGTCAACCGCCGCGCCCAGGCCCTGGCGTTCTGACGCTGGTGCCCTGGCGCGGGATCGCCTGAGCTCCCTGGGGGCGGCAGGCAGCTGACGGCTGCCGCCGTACGCCTTTCATCGCGCGATCGCGGGCCATCTATTGTGGCGGGTCCACAATAGACGCGGCTTCGGTTTATGCTTGGACACATGCCGCCGAGACCGCGCCGACCGCATGGCGCTCATCGCTCCGGGTCAGCGAAGCACGCTCGCCGCCCCGCGTCCCGCGCCCAGAAGATCTCTGACCTGCTTAACGCCGGCGGGCACTCGTTCTCCTTCGAGTTCATGCCCCCGCGCACGGCGGCGGCGGAGGAGCAGCTGTGGCGGGCCATCAGGGAGCTGGAGCCGCTGCGGCCCACGTTCGTCTCCGTGACGTACGGGGCGGGCGGCTCCACCAGAGAGCGCACTGTCCGGGTGACGGGCCGGATCGCCGAGCAGACCTCGCTCACCCCAGTCGGCCACTTCACGGCGGTCAGCCACTCCGTGGCCGAGCTACGCCACGTCGTCGGGTCGTACGCGGACGTCGGGGTGCGCAATGTCCTGGCCCTGCGCGGTGACCCGCCTGGTGACCCGAATGCCGAGTGGGTGCCCCACCCGGAGGGCCTCGCGCACGCTGACGAGCTCGTCCGGCTGATCAAGTCGTCCGGGGACTTCTGCGTTGGCGTCGCGGCGTTCCCGGAGGGGCACCCGCGCTCGCCCGACGCGGAGACCGACCTGCGGCACTTCGTCGCCAAGTGCCGGGCCGGGGCGGATTTCGCGATCACCCAGATGTTCTTCTACCCGGAGGACTACCTGCGGTTGCGCGACCGCGTCGCCGCGGCCGGCTGCGACATGCCGATCATCGCCGGGATCATGCCGGTGACCAGCTTGCGGGTGGTCGAGCGGGCGCTGGAGCTCGGCGGCTGCCGGATCCCGGGTGACTTGCTGGAGGCGCTGCGCGCCGCCGACGAACGCGGCGACAAGGCGGCGCTGCGCCAGGTCGGGGTGGAGTACGCGGCGGAGCAGTGCGAGAAGCTGCTCAGCGAGGGCGTGCCCGGGTTGCACTTCTACACGCTGAACTTCTCCCGCGCGACCCGCGAGATCTACCAGCTGCTCGGCTTGGGGGAGCGGGGGACCGTGCCGCCGGGGAGCATGCCATCGAGCGCCGTACCCGGAGAGGGCGTGGCCCGTAGCGGGAGCTCGGCACCCATCACCGCGTAGGGCGGCTCCGCGCCGGAGAACCGGAACCCTGTCAGCAGGTCGGTGAAGCCCACGCCCCGGTACAGCCGCCGGGCGCGCGACTCGGCGTCCTGGGTGGACAGCACCGCGGTGCGCTCAGGCCGGCCCGCGGTGAGCTCGAGCAGCAGCCGCCGCCCGATCCCGGCCCCCTGGTAGGCGGGGAGCACGTGCAGCTCGGCGACCTCGAAGGAGTCGGCCAGCCACGTGCTCGCCGATGGCGGGTACGTGCTAGCCAGGGCCGATGCCACCATGTCATGCCACCACTGGCCAGGTGCCCCGCGGAACCCGTAGGTGAACCCGGCCACGGCGGGGCCGTCGGCCGCGTCCGCGCGCACTATCAGCGCGCGGAAGCCGGGGTTGGCCGCATGCCGCTCCAGGA
Organism: Streptosporangiaceae bacterium; assembly: GCA_025935815.1. Classification (GTDB taxonomy): domain Bacteria; phylum Actinomycetota; class Actinomycetes; order Streptosporangiales; family Streptosporangiaceae; genus Trebonia. The sequence goes on along the minus strand of JAICUO010000107.1, from coordinate 535 downwards.
TGGAGTCCCGCCCGGCAAGCATGCGCGTCGGCGGGCTCATCGCGGCGGCGTATACCGCGACAAGCCGCCCGATGGCTCGCCGGAACTCGGCGGGCCTCAGTTCCGTGAGCGTGATGGGCTGTGTCATCAGCGTCAGCTTACGTGTTCGCCGGGGCCTGCGCCCGCCTTCGGGATTCCGGGCCAGCTGGCCCGGCTAACGCATGGCTCGAATGTCAGACCCCCTGAGTATCTTCGAACGTGAGTCGAAAGGGACTGGACTTTGCCGCGAACCTGTGTTCGAATTGACGATGTCCATGAAAGCCGTGCGGCGGACTCCGGCCCCAGCTCACAGGTGTTTTCTCAGCAGGCTCCTGGGAGAACGGCGGCCGGCGCTGGCCGGGCGGGCGTGGGGAAGCGCTCCGCCCGGTCAGGTCCCGGCCTCACAGCGAAGGGGTGATGACGATGGTCAGCACGCTTACGGCAGTTGGCGCGAATGGGCCAGCACGCGCAGGGCGGGCCGGCCCGGGGCTTGCCGACACGGAGCTTGCCGACACGG
>JAICUO010000744.1 GCA_025935815.1 Streptosporangiaceae bacterium | reverse complement strand
GGAGGGCAGTAGGGGAACGACTCTGCAGCCAGCGCGGCCGGATCACACCCCGAAACCGGCTCTTCGGGCAAGCCACTCCCGGGCCTGCCATCAGCCTACGACGCAAACCTCGCCGCACCCCTTGACACAAAGAGGCATTCGTTCGGTGCGGCTGCCGGATTCTGCGCGCTCGTCGCCTGGGTCACGCATATCGGGCCGATCTGCCGCCTGTGTTCTGGTCTATGTTAGTGCGCTCGGAACGGCCCTCTCATGCCAATGTGCAAGCGGTTGATCAGCAGCACCGGCAGCGTCGTGACCTGCGCCATCTCCATCGTCCGGGTCACTGCCGCGGCGAGCGCGGCCAGCAGCGCGAATACCGCGGTTCCGCGGGCCAGCGCAACCAGCACGAGCACGGTGGTGGCGGGCGGGGCCATCCCCGATTAACCCCGGCTGGATCACTGGCCGATTAGGCGCGCGATGCGGTGGCGGCCGGGACTTCCCATAGCAGCACGCCGAAGTCGCTGCTTGTGCCTAGGCATGTGCCGGGGTTGCGCGCGGCTGCCCTGCGGCGGCGATCGCTCAGAGCTGGGCGGAGCGCGAGCGTTCAGTGCCGTCTATTCCGACCGAAGCACCTGGCCGGGGCGGGACCGGGCGGCCGCTAGGGCGGGGACGGCGGCCAGCACGTTGGCCGCGGCGAGCACGCCGACGGCCAGCACGGCCAGCGTCAGCGGCTCCACGACCGGGACCGGGATCACGCCGAAGTTCGTGGCGAACGCCCGCCAGAGCGCCCGGCCCACGGCTATGCCGATCGGCGCTCCGACCACGATCCCAATCAGGGCCACCGTCGAGGCCTGCCAGCAGACCGCCGCGGCGACCTGGCGGCGGACGAACCCGAGCGACCTCAGCAGTCCCGCTTCCCGGCGTCGCCTGGCCACGCTGACCAGCAGCAGGTGCACCATGGTGGTGGCGCCGAACACGGACAACGTCACCCCGAAAAGCAGCGGGAAGTTGACCGACTCACCGAAGTTGACCAGCACGGTGGGCGTGGCGGCGTAGGCGGTGAACTCGCGGTACTGGCTAATGTGCCTGGCCAGCGCCGCGTCCCCGGCCGCCCCTGGCGCGGACCGGACCAGCACGACGGTCGCCATGCCTTCCCTGACCGCGCGCTGGCATGCGGACTGGCCCGGCCCGGGCGGGCACTGCGTGTCGATAAAGGCGCTGATGGTCATGACGGCCCCGTTGCCCAGCCCCCCGACGCCGGCGTTCAGGGAGGCCTTGCCGGTCACGCGGAAGCTGGCCACGTGCGGCGTCCCTGTGGGATCGGCGATCGTCACGCGCACACTTCCTCCCGGCCGGGTGCCGGCGGCGCGCATGGTGGCCGGACCGAGCATGACCTCCCGGTCGCCACCGGGTAGCTGGCCATCCAGGACCGAGAGCAGCGCGGGACCCCGGACAGGAGTCATCACGACCGCCTCCACGTGCCTGCCGTTGATGTTGACCTCGACGTACGCGCCCAGCGTGATCTGGCTGATGGCCGGGTCCCGGCGCAGGCTGTCCAGCAGCGGCCCGTTGACCGTTTCCTGCGATCCGGTCAGCCCGGTGCTTGTGAAATAGGCCTGGAACGGCGCGCCGTAAAGTTCGGGCGTGGCCAGCAGGTGAGCGAGGCTGGCGCCGAAGACTGCGGTCGCGCACACTGCGGCCGTCGCCATTACCGTGCCCAGCAGCGCGGTTCCGACGGGCTCCCCGCCCCGGCTGCGGGCGATCGCCCGCCGGATTCCGATCTGGGCTGCGGCGGGCAGGCCCGCTGCGGCCGTGGCGCGGCCGACCGCCACCGCCAGCATCGGCGCCGGCCGTGGCGGGTGGCTGCGCAACGGCCGGGCATGGTTCACCGCGGGCCACGCCGACACCCCGATCACCGCGGCCAGCACGGCCAGCGCCCCGACCGACAGCACGACCGGGTCGAACGACATGGTGCCCGGCGACGGGACGGAGGTGCGGGCCTCGCCGACCGGCGTGATCGGGGACGCCAGCACCGCCAGCAGCACCGCCCCCGCGGCCCCGGCCGCGCCGATCAGCAGCGCGCGAACCAAGGCGGCCAGCATGAGCTCGCGGGGGCCTAGGCCCAGTGCCGCCAGGACGGGGTGATCGGCCCGCTCGGTAACCCCCTGCCGGACCATTGCCTGCGCGATGACCGCCAGCGCGGCCAGGCCCGCCAGGCCGGCCAGCACGTACCAGCCGGTGACCTGCGGCCGGATCGAGTCCTCGACAGCTCCGGCGGCGGCATCCAGGTCGAAAGTCCCGTACACGTTGAGCGAGCGGGCCCGGCTATCGAATCCAGCCAGGTCAGCGGCCCCGCCGGTCAGCCGCACATACGACGTGAACTGCAACGCCGCGTGGTGATTGACTGCCGCGGCGAACGCCGTCGTGGTGTAGAGGTCGTAATGAACGCTGGGCCCAGCGGGAAACTCGCTCTCGGCGGCCACGATGCCCACCACCCGCAGCGCGCGGTTCATGACCGGGGAAGGGTCCGCGGGTCCCCCGTTCAGCTGCACCGGGCTGGCCAGCTCAGCCTGGATCACTGAGTCGGCGCGCACGCCGTTGTCCTGCGCGAGGGTGAAGGAAGCCAGGACCTCATCGGGATCCGACTGGTCGGGCATCCGCCCGGACAGGAGTGTCACCATTCGCGGCAACTCCTGCGGCGGCACCTCGTTGAGGAGCATGTTCTCGGTATCGATCGGCGTACTACAGGATGCGCAGCCGACCTTGCCACTGAAAGTCGCGGGTACCAGTACGGCCGACGCTACGTCGGGTAGCCGGTTCAGCTGCCGCAGCGGCTGGCCGCTGTACACGATGACGTCGTAACCATGCTGGCTCGCAAACTGGGGGAAGGCGGCCGCCGTCCGGCGCCCGGCTACGGTGGTAGCCAGGATGAACCCGCCGGCGACGGCCACGAGCATGATGAGGGCTAGCCACGACTTCCAGCACTGCCGGAACCGTGCCTGCACCACTAGGACCACCGCGCGCATGCATCTCTCCTCCGCTGCCTCTCACCGTGGCAGGCGGCAGGCGCACCGGCAAGATGGCCACCCAGACCCCCGGCGCTCGTGCTGGCACGACCTGGTGGCCGAATCCACCAGGCGGTACCTAGACCTCCACGGCGCTGATGCGAGCACGACCCGGCCGTGCGAGTCCCGCAAGGAGTCCACGCTGCTCGTCCCCATCCGGCGCGGCGGGACAGCCGCCGGTCCCGCCACCACCGGGCGGGACGGCCCCGCCTTGTCCCGGCCGGGATCACGGCCCGGGTCCGGGAGCAGTCAGCTGCGGCATGACGCGGGCAGGCGCGCCCCGCAGTCACGCTCTGCATTTCCCGCGGATGTCCCACAGGTAATATCCGCCGCCATGGCCGCCTGGAAGGCGCATGTTAGATGTTAGGTACATGATCGGCACGCATAACAAGCTGTTCTGCGCCAGCCTGACCAGCAGAATACGCAATCCACGCATCGCGCCGATTCGGCAGGGAGGATGGATGCGTGTCCGACACGGCCCAGCTTCCGTGGCTTTGCGGTGGCCTGGGCGTAGTGTCGGGCCTGGGACCCGGCTTGGCCCGCGATTCGGCCGACGCCGCCTGGCTGTCCTTCTATCGATCTGCCG
>JAICUO010000592.1 GCA_025935815.1 Streptosporangiaceae bacterium | reverse complement strand
CGGCTGCGACCCGGAGACCGGCGACGGCGCGGACCCGCTCTGCGGCCCTGGGCCGCCTTGCGGGCCCTGCGGGCCGACCGCCGGCGGTCGCGGACCGTACGCCAGCGGCTGGCCATAGGCCGGCGGCTGGCCAGCGGAGTACCCGTTCGGGAGGTGGCGGACCTGGCCGCCCGGGCCGGTGGCGTTCACCGGAACGGGAACCTGTTCCGGCGGCCCGGCGGGCATCCGGCCCGGCCCCTCGCCCTGCGGCGCGTCACCGGAAGCGGGCTCGCGGCTCGCACCCGGGCTGTAGGCCGGGAGGTCGGGGACCGCGTACGGCCGGCCGGCCGGCTTGCTGCCGATCAGCTCGTCTAGGTACTGGGGGACCGGCGGCCTGGTGTCGGCCCACTCGCCGGCGAACTGGCCGGCCACGGCCTCGGCCGATACCGGCGCCGGGTACACCTCAGGGCGCGGCGCGACATCAGCGGGCGGTGGCATCGGGATGGCGGCCTGCGCGGGCATCGGGTAAAGAGTGGGCGCGTCGTCACCCTGGGGAACCGGGGAGTACGGGGCGGCCGCGGCGGGCGGCGGGACCGGGATGGCTGGCATGGAGGTCGCGGTCGGCTCCTCGCCGATGGGCAGCTCGTCGGTGCCCGGCCCGACCAGCCCGACATACCCCGTCGGCCCGGGCCCGCTCGCGGCGGCGAGGCGCCCGGGACCCGCCAGGGGCTGGGCTCGCAGGACATCAGGCGCTTGCGGGCCATCAGGCGCTCGCAGGACATCGGGAGCACGCGGGCCATCAGGCGCCCCGGGGAAATCAGGCGCTCGCTGGAAGTCGGGAGCTCGCTGGAAGTCGGGAGCTCGCTGGAAGTCGGGGGCCACCGGCTCGGGGTACTCCGGCTCGGGGTACTCCGGGTAGGCGCCCGGAGGCAGCTGGTACCCGTTGTCGTGATACCCGTTGTCGTGATACCCGTTGTCGTGCCCGCCCGCCGAGGGCGTGAACGACGGCATCCGCCCCACCGGGGCGCCGTTGACCTGCCCGCCGTTAGCCGGCCCGCCGACCAGGACGCCGCCATTGCCCGCCGGGGAATCCCCGGCCATCGCGCTTACCGGCATCGCACTCGCTGGCGCCCCGCTGGCGGGCATCGCGTTCTCGGCCGGCGCATTGCTGGCATTGCCGTGCCCGTTCACCCCCGGCCGGCGCAGCGCGATCGCCGAGCCCACGGGGCTGTCTTGCTCGTCGGCGTGGGACGGCTCGGCCCCGGAGATCAGGTCCACGTAGGGGCGCAGGTGAGCGGCGTTGATCTCGACGATGTCGTCGCACTCCTGGCGCAGCGTCCGGGAGATCGTCCAGTCCCCGTCCACCGTGATGTGCAGCATCGTGACCCGCATGCCGAGATCCTGCACGTCGGCGATGACGCCGGCCAGGTCCTCCTCGGCGCTGATGATCATCGCGTCGCTGACCGCCTTGTTCCGGGCCAGCGTGGCCAGGTCGCGGTGAATCTCGCTCTCGACGCCCTCACGGCGGCCGGGCCGCATCTTGGCCAGCCGGAGCTTCACCCCGGGCAGGTCGGCCAGCGCGTCGTGATCCGCGCCCCGGCGGCCCTCGACCGTCGCCTCGTACCAGTAGCAGCGCAGCAGCGGCAGGCCCGACCGCTCCGCCGCGAGGCTGGCGAGCAACTGCAGCAGGCCGGCGTAATCCCAGGAAACGGACTCCCGGCGGCGCGTCCCATGCACCGCCATGGCGCCATCCGCCAGGACATAACCAGCGTCCACGAACAGCGCGCAGCGATCCACGCGACAACACCGTCCTTCCCCTCAGTGAGCAGCAACCCCTGTTGAGCGACCCTCGAGCTCGGTGGCCAGTTGCTCCCCTCTGTCCCTAGGGTAGTGAAGCCGCGCACTCACGTACGCCGCTTCAGCGCAATCGACGGACCCCTCTATATGCTGGTGGCCCATGAGCGACCGGGACGAGCTGCTAGCGGGCATCAAGGAAAAGGCCATCGTGCACGGGGATTTCGTGCTCTCGTCCGGGGTCCACGCCGCGTACTACGTGGACCTCCGGCGCATCTTGATGGACGGCAGGCTGGCGCCCGTGGCCGGCCGGATGCTGCTGGAGGCGACCGCGGACCTGCCCTACGAGGCGGTCGGCGGGCTAACGCTCGGTGCCGACCCGGTCGCGTACGCGATGATGGCGGCGGCCGCCAACCGGGGCACCCCGATCGACGCGTTCGTCGTCCGCAAGGCCGAGAAGACCCACGGGCTGCAGCGCCGCATCGAGGGCCCCGACGTCGCCGGGCGGCGGGTGCTGGCCGTCGAGGACACCTCCACGACCGGCGAGTCGGTGCTGACCGCGGTGGACGTCCTGCAGGCGGCGGGCGCCGAGGTGGTCGGCGTCGCCGTCCTCGTGGAGCGCGGCGCCCGGCCGAAGATCACCGAGCGCGGCCTGACCTACCGGCCGGTCTTCGAGCTGGCCGACCTCGGCTTGTAGGCCAAGACCTCAGATCACCGAGGTCAGCGCGAGCACCGCGACGCCCACCAGCATGATCGCGACCAGAGCGATGAGCGCGTAGACGGCCCTGCCGTTACCGCTCGGATCGGACTTGTGACGTCCCCCCATGCTTGGCAGCGTAGGCGCTTTCCTTGCGGAACTCACGCAACCGGTGAATTACGTACCCGGCAATCGCCAGCACGACGAGGGCGACGAGCGCGTAACTGACATCACTGAACGTCTTGTTGAACTGCTGCCACTCGCTGCCCAGGGAGTACCCGATGCTGGACAGCGCCGCGACGTAGGCCACGGTGCCGATCGCGTTCAGGATCCCGAACCGCACCGGCGGGATCTCCACGATGCCCGCGACGAGGGACGCGAAGGCTCGGACCACCGGCAGCATCCTGGCCACCGGGAGCGCCCACGCCCCCCGGCCGACCAGGAACCGCTCGGCGCGGTCCACGTCCTTGTGCGTCACCAGCACGTACTTGCCGAACCGGTGCACGAGCGGCCGGCCCCCGGCGCGGCCGACCCCGTAGGCGATGAACGAGCCGACCAGCTCGGCCGCCGTTCCCAGGATGATCACCAGGGCGAGGCTGGGGTGCTGGGTGGGGTGCGCGCCCGCGCTGATCACCGCACCCGAGGCGAGCGCCCCGCCGACCAGGAACGTCAGCTCCGAGGAGATGGGGATGCACATCGCCTCGAGCACGCCAAACAACACGATGGCGTAGATGGCATGCGACGCCAGGAAACCGGTCATGGGCACCTTTGTACAGCATGACAGCGGGTAGAACCGCCATCTTCGCGCGGGCGAACGCGCCCGGTCCCGCCCGGCTGGGCGCGACTGGACCGGGCCCCGATAATGGAGTTCAGCCGATTACGAGGAATACAGGAGCCATCGCATGCCCATCGCGACCCCAGAGATCTACGCGCAAATGCTCGACCGGGCCAAGCAACAGGGCTTCGCCTACCCGGCCATCAACGTGACGTCGAGCCAGACGCTGAACGCGGCCCTGAAGGGCTTCGCCGACGCCGAGAGCGACGGAATCATCCAGGTTTCCACCGGCGGCGCGGAGTACGCGTCCGGCCAGGCCGTCAAGGAAATGGTCACCGGGGCGGAGGCCCTGGCCGAGTACGCCCGCGTGGTCGCCAGGAAGTACCCCATCCACGTGGCGCTGCACACCGACCACTGCCCCAAGGACAAGCTCGACGGCTACATGCGCCCGCTGGTTGAGATCTCGGCGCGTTGCGTCGCCAGCGGCCAGGACCCGCTGTTCCAGTCGCACATGTGGGACGGGTCGGCCGTACCGCTGAAGGAGAACCTGGACATCGCGGTTGAGCTGCTCGACAAGTGCGCCAAGGCGAAGATCGTCATGGAGATGGAGATCGGCGTCGTCGGCGGCGAGGAAGACGGCGTCGTCGGCGAGATCAACGAGAAGCTGTACACCACGCCGGAGGACGCGCTCGCGACCGCGGACGCGCTCGGCCTCGGCGAGCGGGGCCGGTACATCCTGGCCGCCACGTTCGGCAACGTGCACGGCGTCTACAAGCCCGGCCACGTCAAGCTCCGCCCGGGCGTCCTGAAGGAGATCCAGGACGCGGTCGGCGCCAAGTACGGCTCGGACAAGCCGTTTGACCTGGTCTTCCACGGCGGCTCGGGGTCGGCGCTGGAGGAGATCCGCGAGGCGATCGGCTACGGCGTCGTCAAGATGAACGTGGACACCGACACCCAGTACGCCTTCACCAGGCCCATCGCCGGCCACATGTTCGCCAACTACGACGGCGTCCTCAAGGTGGACGGCGACGTCGGCAACAAGAAGGCCTACGACCCGCGCACCTACGGCAAGTCGGCGGAGGCGGGCATGGCCGCCCGCGTCACCCACGCGTGCGAAGACCTCCTGTCCGTCGGCACGAAGCTTTCCTAAAGCATTTTCATGATCGTGAGTCATTTCCGGTGCCCTGGCACAATGCCACTTACCTCCAGTGTCGCTCCAGTCCCAGAGGCAACGGAGGCCGCAATCACCCCGTACCACGCCGGGCGGACCAGGACATAGGCTGCCGATAGGGCGGTATCTTCATATGTGTTCGGGTTTTGCGGGGCTATAACCCCGCAAAACCCGAACATATAAGCGATTCAGTCCGCCGGATGGCGACCCGGCAGTCAGCCGGGGCTCGCTGGGCGGGAATCAGGCCTTGAGCTCCTCGTATGCCTCGGCGCTGCTGTCGCGAAGGAAGCTCCAGCACCTGGTCGCCTCGTCGGATTCGCCGATAGCGTCCGCGGCACGCGCCAAGGCGGCCAGGCAGCGCAGGAAGCCCTGGTTCGGGGCGTGCGACCACGGGACCGGGCCGTGGCCTTTCCACCCGTTGCGG
>JAICUO010000030.1 GCA_025935815.1 Streptosporangiaceae bacterium | reverse complement strand
CCCTGGAACCACAAGGGCCAGCACTACGTCCTCAACATGATCGACACGCCCGGCCACGTCGACTTCACCTACGAGGTCTCGCGAAGCCTGGAGGCCTGCGAGGGCGCGGTCCTGCTCGTCGATGCCGCCCAGGGCATCGAGGCGCAGACGCTGGCCAACCTCTACCTGGCGATGGACGCCGACCTCACGATCATCCCGGTGCTGAACAAGATCGACCTGCCCGCGGCGCAGCCCGAGCGCTACGCGCAGGAGATCGCCGGGATCATCGGGTGCGATCCAGCGGACGTCATGAAGGTCAGCGCCAAGACCGGCGAGGGCGTCGAGGACCTGCTCAACAAGATCGTGGACGTCGTCCCGCCGCCAGTCGGCGACCTGAACGCCCCCGCCCGCGCCCTCATCTTCGACTCGATCTACGACACCTACCGCGGCGTCGTCACCTACGTCCGGGTCGTGGACGGCAAGCTCAGCAAGCGCGAGCGCACGCTGATGATGTCGACCGGGGCCGTGCACGAGACCCTCGAGGTCGGCGTCATCTCACCCGAGCCCATCCCCTCGGAGGGGCTGGCCGCCGGGGAGGTCGGCTACCTCATCTCCGGCGTCAAGGACGTCCGGCAGGCCCGCGTCGGTGACACGCTCACCAGCTCATCCAAGCCCGCCAAGGAGGCCCTGGCGGGCTACGACCACCCCAAGCCTATGGTGTTCTCGGGCTTGTACCCGGTCGACGGCGATGAGTACCCGGAGCTGCGGGACGCCCTCGACAAGCTTCGCCTCAACGACGCGGCCCTCATCTACGAGCCAGAGACCTCCACCGCGCTCGGCTTCGGGTTCCGTTGCGGCTTCCTGGGCCTGCTGCACATGGAGATCGTCCGCGAGCGGCTGGAGCGGGAGTTCGGCCTGAACCTCATCTCCACCGCGCCGAACGTCATCTACCGCGTCGTGATGGAATCCGGCCACGAGATCCGCGTGACCAACCCGGCCGAGTTCCCCGGCGGGATCGACGGCTTCGCGGCCGCGGGCGGCGCCCCGAAGGGCAACACCGGCGGCAAGATCGCCCAGGTCTTCGAGCCGGTCGTCAAGGCGACCGTCATCTCCCCGGCGGACTTCATCGGCACGATCATGGAGCTGTGCCAGGGCCGGCGCGGCGTGCTGCTCGGCATGGACTACCTGTCCACCGACCGCGTCGAGATCCGCTACACGATGCCGCTGGCGGAGATCATCTTCGACTTCTTCGACCAGCTCAAGTCCCGCACCCGCGGCTACGCCAGCCTCGACTACGAGCCGGCTGGCGAGCAGGAGGCCAACCTGGTCAAGGTCGACATCCTGCTTCAGGGCCAGCCCGTGGACGCCTTCAGCCAGATCGTCCACTCCGACAACGCCCGCGAGTACGGCCTGGCCATGACGGCCAAGCTCAAGGAGCTCATCCCGCGCCAGCAGTTCGAGGTACCGATCCAGGCGGCCGTCGGCTCGCGCATCATCGCCCGCGAGAACATCCGCGCGCTGCGCAAGGACGTCCTGGCCAAGTGCTACGGCGGTGACATCAGCCGCAAGCGCAAGCTGCTGGAGAAGCAGAAGGAGGGCAAGAAGCGGATGAAGACGATCGGCCGGGTGGAAGTCCCTCAGGAAGCCTTCGTCGCCGCCCTCTCCACCGGCCAGGCCGAAGCCAGCAAGCCAAAGTAGCCGTTGCTGACGATCGGGCCGCGCCTCGCGGCCCGATCGTCAGCAACCGGATGGCTCAGCCGCCGGGCCCGGACGCGGCGACCATGGCGGCGATGAAGATCAGCGCGTAGAACGCCATCCCCAGCCACCCGACGACCAGCCCGGCGATCGCCAGCCCGTCGCCCGCCTGGTTCTTGTCCCGGATCTGGTGCCGTGCGATGTGGCCCATGATCACCGCGGGCAGTGAGATGCCGAGCAGCGCGCAGACCAGCGAGCCGATCGCCAGCCCGTTTGTCTGCTGCACCGCCGGCGGGTAGTACGGCGTCGGGACCGGGAAGTTGCCCGCCTGGTACTGGGCCACGCCGCCGAGCGGCCCGGCCGGCAGGTCGGAGATCGTCATCGACAAGTCGCCGTAGGTCCGCGCCGCGGCGATCCGGTTGACCCGGTGGTCGAACTCCTCCTTGGTCAGCCGGCCCTCACCGTAGGCGGCCTTGACCACGTCGATGGCGCGCTCGCGGTCGGCGCTGGAGGCCAGCATCCCCGGCGGGCCGCCGACGCCCGGCCGGGGCACCGCCGCCGACGGCGGGTGCATCGGCTGGGGGTAGCCGGGCTGACCGTATGCCGGGAGCGGGGCGTGCGAGAGCGGTACGGGCGGCATCGGGACCGGCACGGGCGCCGGGGCGACGTAGGCGGGCGGCTGCGGGTAGGGCGCTTGCCCGTAAGCGGGCGGCGGCCCGTACCCCGGCGCCTGCGGGTACCCGGGCGGCTGGTATCCCGGCTGGGGGTACCCCGGCTGCGACTGCGGCATTCCCGGCGCCTGGGGGGCCGGCTGCGACGTGAAGGATTGCGGCTGCCCGTACCCGGTCTGGGCCGGGAACCCGAGGTGCGGCTGCACCGCCGGCTGCGGGTAAGCCGAGGGCTGCGAGACGCCCGGCTGCGGCTGGGCGAACGCGGCGGGCTGCGAGGCGGCGGGCTGCCCGGGCGCGACCGATGGCTGCGCGGGTGGCTCGTACGCCGACCCGAACCCGGGCGTCCCGTGGCCGGGCTGCTGTGCCGACTGGGACGGGGCGGGCTGGGACGCGGCAGGCTGATACGAGGCAGGCTGAGACGGGGCCTGCGGAGGTGCCTCCGGCGCGGGCGCGGGCGGCGGCGGCGCCTGCGGCGACACGGCGAACTTCGCCGTCGGCTCAGGCTGTGCCTCATGCAGTGGCTCAGGCTGGCCGAACGACGACGAGTGCGCGCGCATCGTCGGCTGGTAGCCGGCCGGCTCGCCGTCGGCGGGCGGGGTCCCCGCGGGCTGGGCGCTCACCGCGGGCTGCGCCAGTGCCGTCGGGGGATGGGCTTCATCCGGCGCGGCGTGCTCCCCTGACCGGCTGACCCGCACGTGCACGGTGTCCTGCTCGATAGCCCCGGGCGCGTCGGGCGTCCCGTCGCGGTCATCCACGGTCTCAGGGCCAGTAGGCCAGCTTGGCTGCCCTGGCCCGGGCTCGGAGCCCGTTGGACCGGTTGCCGGATCTTCTGTCACCAGACGCCTCCCGCCAGCGATATGCCTACTACAGCTTACGTACCCGCGAGGGCCAATCGTCGTACCGTAACTTCGCACATATCCTCTGCTCGTGCCCGCAGCTTTGCCAGAAGGCGACCCCGCTCCGCGAGATGGTTCTCTCCCGGGGGCCGCGACCCAGCAACTCGGCGTGCAGCCACTTGGCGTCTACGTGCACATCCCATTCTGCCGGACACGTTGCGGTTACTGCGACTTCAACACTTATACCCACTCTGAGCTGGGAGGCGGCGCCTCCCAGCAGGCCTACCCGGCCACGTTGCGGCGGGAAATCGCCCTGGCCCGCCGCGTCATGGCCGAGGATACGGATGATAACAGCAAGAGGCGCCCGGAGGGCGCGGGGGAGTACCGCCCGGAGGGTGCGGGCGGGAACAGCCCGGAGGGCGCGGGGCGCGGCGGGCACCGCGGGCACCGCGGGAAAATGGTGCCCCCGGTCAGCACGGTGTTCTTCGGCGGCGGAACGCCCACCCTGCTGCCCCCGGGCGAGATAGGCGCGATCATCACCGCCGTCGGCGACGCGTTCGGCCTGCTGCCGGGCGCGGAGGTGACGATCGAGGCGAATCCGGAGACCGTCGACCAGCGTTCCTTGAGCCAGTTGCGGGATCACGGGGTCACCCGGGTGTCGTTCGGGATGCAAAGTGACGTGGAGCACGTGCTGGCGGTCCTGGACCGCCAGCACGCTCCGGGCCGGCCACAGCAGTGCGTGAAGTGGGCGCGCGCGGCAGGCTTCGAGCACGTGTCGCTGGACCTGATCTACGGCACGCCGGGGGAAAGCGATGATGACTGGCGCCGTTCGCTGGACGCCGCGCTCAGCGCCGGGCCGGACCACGTTTCCGCCTACGCCCTGATCGTCGAGGAGGGCACCCGGCTGGCCGCCAAGGTCCGCCGCGGCGAGATCCCCGCGCCCGACGACGACGTGCTCGCCGACCGGTACCTGATCGCCGATGACATGCTCCACGCCGCCGGGCTGGCCTGGTACGAGGTCTCCAACTGGGCGGCCAGCGACGCCGCCCGCTGCCAGCACAACATGCTGTACTGGACCGGCGGCCACTGGTGGGGCTTCGGGCCCGGCGCGCACAGCCACGTCGGCGGCACCCGCTGGTGGAACGTCCGCCATCCGTCCGCCTACGCCGCCCGCCTGGCGGAGGGCAACTCGCCGGCCGCCGCCCGCGAGATCCTCAGCCCCGCCGAGCGGGCCATGGAGAACGTCATGCTGCGCCTGCGCCTATCCGACGGCCTGCCGCTCGCGGACCTGGGCGCCGCGGCCAAGCCTGAGGCCGAGCGGCACCTGGCGGCCGGCCACCTGGACCCCTCGGCCTGGACGGCGGGCCGCCTGGCCTTGACGCGCGAGGGCCGCCTCCTGGCCGACGCCGTAATCCGTGATCTCACCTAGCGGGCCGCGGTCAGGCTCCGGGACCGGTCACGAAGTCGATGAGCTCCTCGACGCGGCCCAGCAGCGCCGGCTCCAGGTCGGTGTAGGCCTTCACCGAGCCCAGGATGCGCCGCCAGGCGGCCGCCACGTCGGCCGGCGTCTGATGCGGCCAGCCGACGGCTCGCAGCACGCCCTCCTTCCAGGGCTGCCCGCGCGGCACGTCCGGCCATCGCGAAAGGCCGACCGCCGGCGGCCTGACGGCCGCCCAGATGTCGATGAACGGGTGCCCGACGACCAGCACGTGCGGGGAACGGGACGCCGACGCGGCGATGCGGGTCTCCTTGGACCCGGCGACCAGGTGGTCGACGAGCACGCCGAGGCGCGCGCCGGGTCCTGGCTGGAACTCGGCGACGATCGCGGCCAGGTCGTCCACGCCTTCCAGGTACTCCACGACCACGCCGACGTCGCGCAGGTCATCGCCCCAGATCTTTTCCACCAGCTCGGCGTCGTGCTTGCCCTCGACGTAGATGCGGCTGGCCCGCGCGACCCGGGCGCGCTGGTCCGGGGCGGCGATCGATCCCGAGGCGGTGCGGCGCGGGCTGCTCCGCCCGGGCGGGGCAGCCCGCGCGGCGGCGGGACGCACGAGCGTGACGCGCTTGCCCTCGAGCAGGAAGCTGCCGGGGACCGGGAACACGCGGCGCTTGCCGTGCCGGTCCTCCAAGGTCACCGAGCCCGGCTCAACCGCGACGACCGCGCCGCAGAAGCGGCCCTCGAAGTCCTCGATGACCAGCCCCGGCTCGGCCTCCACGGTTGGCACGGGACCCTGCCCGGGCCGCGGGCGGCGGCTGCCCGGCGCCAGAATGTCACTGCTGTATCGCTTACTGTGCACCCGCACCTCCCGATCGCGAATGCGAGCAGCCTAACCCGGGCGGGGTTTCTTCTTGACGTCCGCTTGGTCGTGTCCCGCAATAGAATTAGCAGTCAGAGCGTTTGAGTGCCAAGGAGGTGAGAGACACGTGCTTGACGAGCGAAAGCTCGCCGTCCTTCGCGCGATAGTCGAAGACTACGTGTCCACCACCGAGCCGGTGGGGTCCAAGTCGCTGGTTGACCGGCACGGTCTCGACGTATCCCCGGCTACGATCCGCAACGACATGGCGGTCCTTGAGGAGCAAGGGTTCATCGCCCAGCCGCACACCAGCGCGGGGCGGATCCCGACCGACAAGGGCTACCGGCTGTTCGTGGACCGGCTATCTTCGATCAAGGCGATGTCCGGCGCGGAGCGGCGAGCGATCGAGACGTTCCTGGCTGGCGCGTACAGCCTCGACGACGTGGTGGCCCGCACCGTGCGGCTGCTGGCGCAGTTGACGCGGCAGGTCGCGGTCGTGCAGTACCCGTCGCTGAGCCGGTCCTCGGTACGCCACATCGAGCTGGTATCAGTGGCGCCGCGGCGGCTGCTGCTGGTGCTCATCACCGACACCGGGCGAGTCGAGCAGGCCGTGGTCGACCTTACGGACGACGCTTCGCCGGAGTCGATCGCGCACCTGCGCGCGGTACTTAACGCATGCCTGGACGGGCGTAAGCTCTCCGACGCGGCCGCCTCGGTGTCCGCCCTGGCGGACCGCATCCCGCTCCCCGAGCGGGCCAACGCGGGGGCAGTGTTCTCCGTCCTCCTCGACAGCCTGGCTGAGCGGTCGGAGGAACGCATCGTGTTTGGCGGGGCGGCTAACCTGTCCGCACCCGATTTCAGCAAGGGACTGCGTGAGGTCCTGGAAGCCCTGGAGGAGCAAGTGGTCCTGATGCGGCTGCTCGGCGAGTCGGCCGAGCCGTCGGCTCTCACCGTGCGGATCGGTGCCGAGACCGGACTGACCGGCACATCCGTGGTGTCCGCCGTATACGGCGCGGACGGGTATCCGCTGGCTAAGCTTGGCGTGCTCGGGCCGACTCGGATGGATTACCCGTCCACCATGGGCGCGGTGCGCGCAGTGGCCAGGTACGTCGGCCGGATCCTCGGGGAGTCATAGTGGCTGAGGACTACTACACGCTGCTGGGCGTCCGCAAGGAGGCGTCCACCGACGAGATCAAGCGCGCCTACCGGCGGCTGGCCCGCGAACTGCACCCCGACGTCAACCCGGACCCGGAGACGGCGGAGAAGTTCAAGGAGATCAACCAGGCCTACAATGTGCTCTCCGACCCGGAGAAGCGGCAGATGTACGACCTCGGCGGCGATACGTTCGGCGGGGCGGACGCCGGGTTTGGCGGGTTCGGCGCGGCGGCCGGGTTCCCGTTCAGTGACTTCGTTGACGCCGTCTTCGGCGCCGCTGGCGGGCAGCCACGCGGGCCGCGGTCCCGGGCACGGCGCGGACGGAACGCGACGATCCGCATTGAGCTGGACCTGTCGGAGTGCGCCTTCGGCGCCACCCGCGAGCTCACGGTCGACACGGCCGTTGTCTGCCCGACGTGCTCGGGCGAGGGCACGGCGCCGGGAACGCACCCGGTCACCTGCGACGTCTGCGCCGGCCGCGGCGAGATCAGCCAGGTCCGGCGGTCCTTCCTCGGCCAGGTGATGACCACCCAGCCCTGCCCCAACTGCGGCGGTTTCGGCACCATCTTGCCCCGGCCGTGCCCGGAGTGCGACGGCGACGGGCGAGTCCGGACCCGGCGCACGATGAAGGTGCGGATCCCGGCCGGCGTCGAGGATGGCACCCACATCCAGCTGGCCGGGGAGGGCGAGACCGGCCCCGGCGGCGGCCCGCCCGGCGACTTGTTCCTTGAGGTCGTGCAGCGGCCGCACGCGATCTTCGAGCGGCAAGGCGACGACCTGCACTGCACGCTGACCATCCCGATGGTCGCCGCGGCGCTGGGCGCGACCGTGTCCGTGGAGTCGCTGGATGGCCCGTCCGACGTGGATATCCGGCCCGGCACCCAGTCCGGGCAGGTCATCCCGCTCTACAGCCTGGGAGTCAAGCACCTGAACGGATCCGGGCGCGGTGACCTGATCATCCACGTGACGGTGGAGACCCCGAGCCGACTGGACCCCGAGCAGGAGAAGCTGCTGCGCGAGCTGGCCAAGCTGCGGGGTGAGGAGTCTCCGCCAGGCAAGTTCCAGCCGGGACAGCAGGGTTTTTTTTCACGGCTGCGCGACGCGTTTAACGGCCGGTAGCGCGGTTCGCGAATTCAGCCACCGTTGAACTCTTCCGACGTGGGGGTCCGTTCCGGGCCGCCAGTGTTCCTGGTGGCCCCGGGTGAACTGACCGCACCCGGGGAGACCGTCGTGCTGTCCGGACCGGAGGGGCGGCACGCGGCCGTGGTGCGGCGGCTGCGCGCCGGCGAGCGCGCTGACCTGTCCGATGGCGCGGGGACGCTCGCGACCGGCGTTGTCGCCTCGGTCAGCCAGGAGTCAGTGGCGGTCACCGTGCGGTCGGTGCTAGCGGTGCCCGTCCCGTCCCCGCGGATCACCGTGGTCCAAGCACTGGCCAAGGGTGACCGCGGCGAGCTCGCGGTGGAGATGATGACCGAGGTGGGGGTCGACGCCGTGGTGGCCTGGGCCGCCGAGCGTTCCGTGGTGCGCTGGGAGGGATCGCGCGGCGAGCGGTCGCTGGGCAAGTGGGCCAGCGTCGCCCGGGAGGCAGCCAAGCAGTCGCGCCGGGCGTGGATCCCGGCGGTCAGCGGTCCCGCCGCGCTGCCGGAGGTCGCCCGGGCCGTTTCCGCCGCCGCGTGCGCGGTCGTCCTGGAGGCCGACGCCCCCGTTCCGCTGTCGCGGCTGGCGCTGCCCGTAGACGGCGAAATAGTCCTTGTGGTCGGCCCGGAAGGCGGGATCAGCCCGCACGAGCGCTCCGCGCTGGCCGTGGCCGGCGCGATCGAGGCGCGCCTGGGGCCGACCGTGCTGCGCACGTCCACGGCGGGCGCCGCCGCCACGGCCGTGTTGCTTACCCGCTGTGCCCGCTGGTGACATTGTGCCCGCTGGTGACACTGTGCCTAGTGACAGTGTGGCGCGCGGCACCACCCTAGGCCGCGGAGAGGCCGCCTTCCTCGGTGTCGCCTTCTTAGGTGCTGCCTTCTTAGGTGCTGCCTTTGCCGGCGCTGCCGTCCCCGCTGGTGCCCTCGGCCGGGCTATTAAAGGGCTGGCGGCCGGCGACGGCATGGAGGAATCCTGCGACTGGGGACCGCCGGTCCCGGCCCCGGTGCTGCCGGTGACGTCGCTCGCCGGGGTGGTGCTGGTGTCGGTCGGCGTGGGCGACACCGTCGGCGAGGGCGAGCTTGGCGGAGGCTCGGTGCTTGGCGGCGAGGCGGTCGGCGAGGCCGGCGGGGTCGGCGGCTGCGAGGACGTGCTCGGCGTCGCCGACGGGGAGGCGCTTGACGGCGACGGTGACGTGGTCGGCTTAGCGGCCGCGGGGGACGACGTTGACGACGGGCTCGGCGAAGGGCACGCCGGCGCGGCCGGGGACGGGCCGTCGTAGGGTACTGACACTGGCCCGAGCGTGGTCTGCGCCCCCGGGAGGCTGGCCGTGGTGGCACCCGACCCGCTGGAGGCCGAGTCCTCCGAGCCAGACGTCGGCTTAGGGCAGACCGGATGGGTGAACGCGCTCCCGGGCAGCGTCTGCGGGGGAATGCCGCCGGGGTAGCCCCGCGGGGTCGAGCCGGGACTTTGCGTCCCGCTCAGGCTGTTGGTCGTGCCCGCGCCGGAGCCGGAGCCACCGCCGCCCGCGTTGCCGGCTGGCTGGAGGTTCTCATCCCCGCCGGTCAACACGGTCGAGCTCACCTGGACGAGCGCCGAGCGCAGGGGCGGTACCGCGACCGCGATCGCGGTGAGCGAGGCCGCCGCCGCCAGGCCGCCCACGACGCGAGCCCAGCCGAGCTGGGTCGGGCGGATGGCGCGCGGCACCTGCGCGGCCCAGCGCCGCCAGGTCTGCGGGCGGAAGTTCTCCGGCCTGGTCGCCCATGCCCAGTAACTGGGATCCTGCCAGGCCCAGTGCCCGCGCCAGGCCCAGAGCCGCGCCCAGTGGGCAGCGTCCATGACGACGCTGAGCGGCAATGGGTGCGGCGTCCGGCCACTAGTCTTCGCGCGGATACGGTCAAGGCCCTCGGTACCGGGCTCGACCTGCTCGGCTGCGGCCGATAGCGCCTGCCGCAAGGCCTCCGCGAGGTCGTCCTCGGGTGCGGTCATGCCACCAGCCCGGCTGCCCGCTGTGTCATGGAGTCTCCTGCACCAGTACCGACTTGAGCGCGGCCATGCCCCGCGCCGTGTGGCTCTTCACCGCGCCGCGACTGATGCCCATCGTCGCCGCGATGTCGGCCTCCGACAGGTCGGCGTAGTAGCGCAAGACGATCGCCTCGCGCTGCCGGTCCGGCAGGCGGCGCAGCGCGGCCACGACCGCCGAGCGCTCGAGCAGCGCGATCGCGCCCGCCTCGGCGCTGGGCTCATCGGGCACGTGCTTGGGGGCGTTCTTGTCCACCACGGTGCGGTGCCGCAGCACCGACCGCGAGCGGTTCACGACCGCCTGCCGCAAGTAGGACAGGGCCTTCTCGGTGTCACGGAGCCGGCGCCACCCGGTGTGCATGGCGATGAAAGCTTCCTGGACGACCTCCTCGGCGGTGGACACGTCGTGCAGCAGCAGCACCGCGAGTCGGACAAGCGACCGGTACTCGCCGAGGTAGATCTCGGTGAGCAGATGGTCGGCTTCCCATCTGGCCGCCGTGGGCTGCGTGGCTGGCTCGGCGCGCAGGACATCGGGGACCAGCGCGCTCGCCACGAGCGTTTCCGTCACAACGGTTGGACGCGCAGCAGCTTCCATAGGTTCACTCACTGTCGTATTGCTTCTGCGCGACGGCTATCTTGGCCGATCGCCTGACCTCCCTAAGTCCCGCTCCGGGGACTGGATCGCCGGGGGCGCGCCGCCTGCCCGATACGCTCGCCCGTCCACCGGGGAGGCATCGGGGGGTACCGCGGGATGATCTCCCGAGCGGCGACTGCATGACCCCACACGTGACCAACCGTCTACAGCGGAACCGGACGCCCGGTTCCGCGTGCGCGACAACATGCCCAACCCACATTCGGTAACTCCACCCCAGAAACCGCCGGAGGATTGCGGAAAGATTAAGAATATCCCTAAGCGTGCGCCTAGCACATCGCCTGTTGGGATCAACCCGGTAACACAACAGCGGCCCGGAAGGACTACCGGCGAGTAGTTTCTACGCCGATGTAATTTCTGGACCATGCCCCCTGCTGTTCTCCGGCCTCTTTCCTGGATGTTCTCCCGCTGTTCCCCCGCAGTTCCCGCCATCTTCCGCCGCTTCTGCGCAGGTGCCCAGCGCACTTGCGTGCGATCGGCCGTGCCAGATTCTACGGCGGGGCCGCCCGCGTGGCCCAGAGCGGCGCCGGCCGCGGTTGCCCAGCAACTATGATCGTGAGCGTGCCAGAGTGCTTGTTCTGCGGAATCGCAGCCGGGGACATCCCGGCCACGAAGGTGGCCGATGGGGAGCGGATCGTAGCTTTCCGTGACATCAACCCTCAGGCGCCGGTCCACGTCCTGGTGATCCCCCGTGACCACTACCCGAACGTGGCGGCGCTGGTCGCCGCCGGCGACGCGGGCAAAGGCCTGCTGGATGAGCTCATCGCCGCCGCTGGCAAGGTCGCGGCGGCGGAGGGCATAGAAGACAGCGGGTACCGCGTTGTCTTCAATACCGGGCCAGACGCCGGGCAGTCTGTCGCGCATGTGCACGCGCATGTGCTGGGCGGGCGGGCCATGGCCTGGCCGCCCGGGTGATTGCCGCCCGGATGACCGGGGCGCCCACGCGCGCGGCCCGGCCACGGTTTCCCGCTATATTGCCGCCCCGCGCAGGGCGGTCCCCGGGTCGTGCTCCCCGGGGCTATCGAGAGCAGTGAATTGACAGATACTCCAAGCTTGCCTGACTCCCAGCTCCGGATCGTGATTCCGGATGGCCATTCAATGGTCGGCCTGCTCGGCACCCGCGATGAACTGCTCCACGTGATCGAGCGCGAGTTCTCGACCGATATCCATGTTCGCGGGAACGAGATCACCGTGTCCGGGCCGCCAGCCGAGACGGCGCTGGTGGACGCGCTGTTCGCCGAGCTGTTGGAGTTGCAGAGCAAAGGCGCGGAGCTGTCGGCCGATGCCGTCGAGCGCGCCGCGGGGATGCTGCGCGCCGAGCTCGGGGTCCGCCCGGCTGAGGTGCTAACCCAGGGGATCTTGTCCGCGCGCGGCCGGACGATCCGCCCCAAGACGCTGAACCAGAAGCGCTACGCCGACGCGATCGACAAGCACACCATCGTCTTCTCGATCGGCCCGGCCGGCACCGGCAAGACCTACCTCGCCATGGCCAAGGCCGTGAAGGCGCTGCAGGCCAAGGAGGTCAACCGGATCATCTTGACCCGGCCGGCCGTGGAGGCGGGGGAACGCCTGGGGTTCCTGCCCGGCACCCTTTACGAGAAGATCGACCCGTACCTGCGGCCGCTTTACGACGCGTTGCACGACATGATCGACCCGGACTCCATTCCCAAGCTAACCGCCGCTGGAACAATCGAAATCGCTCCTTTGGCATACATGCGCGGAAGAACTTTGAATGATTCCTTCATCATCTTGGATGAGGCGCAGAACACCACGCCCGAGCAGATGAAGATGTTCCTGACCCGGCTGGGATTCGGGTCCAAGATCGTGGTCACCGGCGACGTCACGCAGGTTGACCTGCCGACCGGGCAAAGCAGTGGCCTGCGGGTCGTGCAGGATATCCTGGACGGCATCCCGGACATCCACTTCGCCAGGCTGACCAGCCACGACGTGGTCCGGCACAAGCTGGTCGGGAAGATCGTCGACGCCTATGAGCGGCACGACGCGCTCACCGCGCAGGCGCAGCCCAGGCCCGCGCCGCGCCGCCGCAGCGACCGCACCGATCGCTGACCACAGGCCGCGATAACTGGAGGAACGGGGCACCGGACGTGACAATCGACATCGTCAACGAGTCGGGGGTGGCCGTCGATGAGATGGCGCTGGCCGCCGTCGCGCGGTTCTCCCTTGACCGGATGCGGATCCACCCGCTGGCCGAGCTCTCCGTCCTGATCGTGGACGAGGCGGCCATGACCGAGCTGCACGAGCGCTGGATGGGCGAGCCGGGCCCGACCGACGTCTTGTCCTTCCCGATGGACGAGCTGCGGCCCCCCTCGCCGGTGGGCGGTACCTCCGGGCGCGGTGGTGACGACCCCGGGCCGGACCCCGCGTTGCTGGGCGACGTGGTGCTCTGCCCGCCGGTGGCCGACAAGCAGGCCAGCCAGGCCGGCCACTCGATGCAGGCCGAGCTGGAGCTGCTCACGGTGCACGGGATCTTGCACCTGCTGGGCTACGATCACGCCGACCCGGAGGAAGAGACCGAGATGTTCGGCCTTCAGGGCGAGCTCCTCTCCGCCTGGCGGGCGCCCACTGTGGGCGCCATGGACCGGCGGGCCATGGACGGGCGGGCCACGGACGCGGGGGAAGGGCCTGGCTGATGTCGCCCGCAGGGTGGCTCCTGGTCGCCGCGCTCGTGCTGATCCTCGCCGCCGGCTGGTGCGGGGGCGCGCAGGCTGCCCTGGCCCGCACCGCGCCGGACGGGCTCGCCCAGTACACCAGCCTGCTCACGCTCATCCGGGTGTGCGCCGAGGCGAGCGCGGCGGTGCTGGTGACGCTGGCCTTCACGCACTGGCTCGGTGGCGGCTGGCAGGTCTTCCTGCCCGCGGCGGCCGTCGTCCTCCTCGCCCGCTACGTCTTGATCGGCGTGGGGCCGCGGGCAGTTGGCAGGCAGCGCGCGCAGCGGGTGACCGCCACCGCGACCCGGCTGCTGCGCCCGCTGGTCCGCCTCCTCGGCCCGCTTCCGGGACTGCTCAATGACGTCACCGGCGCGCTGCCGCTCGGCGGCCACCCCGTCGAGGACGAGTTCAACGCCCGGCCGGAGTTGCGCGGCATCGTCGACCTCATCGAGGGCCGCGCCGAGATCGAGCCGGGCGAGCGCGAGATGGTCCGCTCGGTCTTCGAGCTCGGCGACACGATCGTCCGCGAGGTCATGGTGCCCCGCACCGACATGGTGTTCATCGAGCGGGACAAGACGGTCGGCCAGGGGCTGTCGCTGGCGCTGCGCAGCGGGTTCTCCCGCATCCCGGTCGTCGGCGAGAGCACCGACGACGTGGTCGGGATCGCCTACCTCAAGGACATGGTGGCCTGGGAGCACGACCAGCCGGGTGCGCAGGAGTCCGACCGCATCGAGAAGGTCATGCGGCAGGCCACCTTCGTGCCGGAGAGCAAGCCGGTCGACGAGCTGCTGCGGCAGATGCAGACCCAGCGCATCCACGTGGCGATCGCCATCGACGAGTACGGCGGCACGGCGGGCCTGGTCACCATCGAGGACATCCTGGAGGAGATCGTCGGCGAGATCGCCGACGAGTACGACACCGAGCAGGCCCCGGTCGAGTGGCTGGCGCCGGACAGCGCCCGCGTCACCGCGCGGCTGCCGGTCGCCGAGCTCGAGGAGCTGTTCGGCGTCACCATCGACGCGCAAGACGTCGAGACCGTCGGCGGCCTGCTCGCGCACGAGCTGGGCCGGGTCCCGATCGCGGGCTCGGAGGCCACCGTCGTCGGCCTGCACCTGACCGCGGAGAACATCGCCGGGCGCCGCAACAAGCTCGGCACCGTCCTCGTCGAGCGAGTGGCGCGCGCGGGCCCCGAGGGCAAGTAAGGCCAGCTGCCCGCGCCGTCAGGCTCGGCGCGCCGGGACCTCGGCGTCGATGATCGCGTCCATCAGGCCGGGGAAGCGGCTGTCGAGGTCCTCCTTGCGCAGCTGGGCGTAGCCCTTGGCGCCGGAGATGCGCTTGGTGACGACGCCAGCCTCGCGCAAGATGCGCAGGTGGTGGGAAAACGTCGACTTCGACATGGCCAGGCCCGCCTCCTGCATGACAAGGCCGCACCAGGACTCGCCATGGACGGCCACGTAGCGCACCGTGGCTAGCCGATGCGGGTCAGCCAGCGCCGCCAGGATGCGCGGAAGCTGGAAGTCCGCCGCCGCGGGTTCGATTACGTCGTCCATCACGCATCCGAGGATAAACGAAGTTGCGTCCAGTTCGATAGCTGTCGTACAGTTCGAATTGCATCGAACTTCGAGGGTCATCGAACACCGAAGGGATGGACGTGTCCGATCATACGGATGTCCAGGTAGCGCAGGCTGGTCAGCGGCCGGCCACCGCAGACGGGCTCAGCCGGGCCGGGCAGGGCCGGCCCGCGCGGGCCGAGCAGACTTACCCGCGACGCTGGCTGATGCTGCCCGTGGTGCTGATCGCCATGTTCATGGCGGGCTTCGACATCTGGGCGGTGAACGTCGCGGCTCCCTCGCTGCAGCGGGACCTGCACGTCAGCGAAGCGGCGCTGCAGCTGATCGTCGGCGGGTACGCGTTCATGTACGCGACCGGCATGATCACCGGCGGGCGGCTGGGCGACCTGTTCGGATACCGCCGGCTGTTCTTCATCGGCGTAGCGAGCTTCGTCGCCGCCTCGCTGCTGTGCGGCGTATCCCAGTCATCGGGCGAGCTCGTCGCCGCCCGCCTCGTCCAAGGGCTGACCGGGGCCATCATGGTCCCGCAGGTGGTGGCCCTCATCACCGCCGCCTTTCCGGCCCGCGAGCGCAGCCGGGCGCTGGCCTGGTACGGCGCGACGATGGGCCTTGGCTTCGTGTCCGGGCAGATCCTGGGCGGCGGGCTGATCCAGTCCAATGTCCTGGGCCTCAGCTGGCGGGCCATCTTCCTGGTGAACGTGCCGGTCGGCATCCTCGCGGTCGTGATCGCGAGCTTCGTCGTCCCGCCCGCCCGGGGGCAGCGGCGGCCCCGGCTGGACCCGCTCGGCGCGGTGGGGATCTCGGCCGGCCTGGCGCTGGCGCTGGTACCGCTGACCCTCGGCCGGGACGAGGGGTGGCCGGCGTGGACCTGGGCGTCCCTGGCCGCGGCGCTGCCCGTGCTGGCGGCCACCCTCGCCTGGGAGCGGCGGCTGACCGCGCGGGGCGGGGAGCCGCTGCTGGACCTCAGCCTGTTCCGCGACCGGGCTTTCTCGGCGGGCCTGCTGCTGAACTTCGTGGCCATCTTCTTCTTCGGCAGCTTCATGTTCGTGCTGACCCTGCTGCTGCAGTCCGGCCTGGGCAACTCGCCGCTGCGCGCGGGGGTCGACAACCTGCCCCTGGCGGTCACGTTCATGGGCTTTTGCCTGGTCGGCCCGGTGGTGAACGCCCGGCTGGGGGCACGGTCGATCACCGTGGGCACGTCCATCTCCGCCATCGGCGCGGTCATCTTCGCCCTCATCGGCACTCACTACGGCGGTCACCTCACCGGCTGGGACACCGCGATCGCGACCGCGTTCATCGGCGTCGGCCAGGGCCTGACCGTCCCGTCGCTGATGAGCGGCGTGCTCAGTCACATTCACTCCTCCCGGGCCGGCGCGGCGGCCGGCGTCTTGACCACGACGCAGCAGTTCGCCGTCGCCTCTGGCGTCGCCTTGATCGGCGCGGTCTTCTACGGCGCGCTGGGCGGCGCGCCCACCCGCGCCACCTTCGTATCGTCGGCGGTCGTGATCTTCTGGATCGACCTGGCCCTCCTGGTCGCCGCCGCCGCGCTCACGTTCCTGCTGCCGGGGAAGGAACGGGGGGCAACCACATGACCTCGTACGCCCCGGTCCGCTTTACCACCGGGCCAGCTGTCATGACGCGCCGCGCGGCGAGGCGGGGTTCCGCGGACGGGCCATTCCCAGCCCGTACACTCATGCCCGTGACCGAAGCGGTGCTAAGTCCCGAGGACCAGAAGATCATCACCCTGGCCCGGTCGACCCGGGCCCGGGTGGCGGCGTCCGAGGGCGCCGCCGTGCGCGACGAGACCGGCCGTACCTACACGGCGGCGGCCGTAGCGCTGCCGTCCCTGCAACTGTCCGCGCTGCGGCTGGCGGTGGCGATGGCCGTCTCCAGCGGCGCCGAGCGGCTGGAGGCCGCCGCCCTGGTCAGCGACGCCGCTGAGCCGGATCCCGGCGACCTGGCGGCGGTGCGCGACCTGGGCCCGGACGCCCCGGTCTTCCACGCCGCCCCCGACGGCTCCCTGCGGGCCACGCTAGTGCCGTAGCCGCGCCCCGTTCAGGCGGCCGCGCGCCAGGAGAGGCGGAACGGGCGATGCGGGACGCCGTCGGCCAGCAGCGACGCCACGAGGTCAGCGACGCCGGGCGGGCTGACGTGCTCGCGGGTCGCGCGCAGCTCATCCCCGGTCCACCAGCGGAGCCCGGTGATGATCGACCGCTCCAGCTCCTCGTGCCCGTCGGTGTTCACGGCTGAGTGCGCGACCCGGACCAGGAAGAAGGTATCGGCCCCGAACACCAGGCGCCCCGACCGGTCGGTTCGCCATATCCCGGCACGGGTGGCGACGGCCGGGCCGAGGTCCGCCTCCGTGACCATGTAGCCGGTCTCCTCGGCGAGCTCCCGGACGGCGGCGGCCTCGACGGTCTCGCCGCGGTGGATGCCCCCGCCGGGCGTCAGCCACGAGACCCGATCTCGCCCGTTATCGAATCGGAAGAGCAGGAGCCGCTCGCGCGGATCGATGACCAGCAGCCGCGCGGTCGGCCGGAATCGGGGGATGACAGCCACGCCCATGACGCTACCGGTGCCGCGATGCCCGACAATAGTCAAGTGAGTCAGCAGCGCAAGACCCGGGGAGCCTCTGGGCGCGGGCCCGCCGGGGGCGACGCCGGCCCGGCGTTCCGCTCCGGGTTCGCTTGCCTGACCGGACGGCCGAACGTCGGCAAGTCCACGCTCACGAACGCGCTGGTCGGCGCGAAGGTGGCGATCACCAGCGACCGCCCGCAGACCACCCGCCACGTTATCCGCGGCATCGTGCACCGCCCGGAGGCCCAGCTCGTCATCGTGGACACCCCCGGCCTGCACCGCCCGCGCACGCTACTGGGGGAGCGGCTGGACAGCCTCGTCCGCTCCACGCTCACCGAGGTGGACGTGATCGGCTTCTGCGTCCCGGCGTCCGATCCGATCGGCCCCGGCGACAAGTACCTGGCCCGGGAGCTGGCCAACGTCAAGGGCACCCCGGTCGTCGCGATCGTCACCAAGACCGACCAGGCCCCGCCCGGCGTCGTCGCCCGGCAACTGCTGGCGGTCAGCGAGCTCGGCGAGTGGGCGGACGTCATCCCCGTCTCGGCGGTGTCCGGTTACCAGCTCGACGAGCTGGCCAAGGTCTTCATCTCCCACCTGCCCGACGGGCCGCCGCTGTACCCCGATGGCGAGCTGACCGACGAGCCGGAGCAGATCATGGTGGCCGAGCTGATCCGCGAGGCGGCGCTGGACGGGGTCCGCGACGAGCTGCCCCACTCGATCGCCGTCGTCGTGGAGGAGATGGGCCCGCGGCCCGGCACCGACGACCTGACCGACGTTTACGCCGAGCTGTACGTGGAGCGCCCGAGCCAGAAGGCGATCGTCATCGGCACCGGCGGCGCGCGGCTGAAGCAGGTCGGCACCCGCGCCCGCCGCCAGATCGAGGCGCTGCTCGGCACCCGCGTCTACCTGGACCTTCATGTCAAGATCGCCAAGGACTGGCAGCGCAACCCCAAGCAGCTGCGCCGCCTCGGCTTCTACGACTGAGGCAGCAGCGCCGCCACGGGGAGGTCGGTGAAACAGCTGGGAGACCCGCTGACCTCGAAGCCAAGCTGCTCGTTGATGGCGATCATGTGCTGGTTGGCTGCCGCGTTCCACGTCGCGATCCGCTCAAGTCCCGGTTCGTGCGCCGCGAGCAGCTCTAGCATCTCCGCCTTCAGCAGTAGCCCGAGCCGGTGGCCGCGGTGCCGCCGGGCCACGGCGGTGTTGCCCTGGAATCCCCACCCGGGCAGGTCGGGCGAGACCCGGAGCTCGGTGTACCCGGCCATCTCGCCGGTTTCCGCACGGAAGGCCGCGATCACCCACCGGCGCCCGCCCAGCCTGGCTACCTGCTCGTCGTCGCGGCGGACGCGCGCGGCGTCGTAGAAGCTCGGGTCCTCCTCGGCGTTGCGGGGCGCGTCGTTCATGGTGTTGAACATCTCCGCGATCCCCGTGACGTAGTCATCGGGGGTCGAGCCTTCCCAGCAGTCCAGGCGGTAGCCGGCGGCGGCCGTCGCCAGGGACTCCCGGAACTGCCGCCACGTGCCTGCCGGGACCTTCCGAAGGTCGAGCACGCGGCGGATCTCGTCTATCCCCTTGGTGGCCCCGGCCCGGGTGGCGAACGCGTCCCCGGCTGAGCCGTGCCGGATGATCCCGGTCAGGCCGGCCCGCCCGGCGTCGGCCGCGCGCCGCGCCGCGTGGCGCAGCATCATGGTGCCCAGGCCCTGACGCCGGCTCGCCGGGTGGACGGTCATCTCCATGACCGCCCAGGACAGGTTCTCCTTATCCGGGAACCGCACTGAGTACCAGGCGATCACGTCCGGCCCGGGACCGGGAGCCGCGACGAACCAGGCCTCCCGCGGCTCGAACAGCGGCGGGGCGCCGCTCAGGTGGGCCGCCTGAGCCCGCGCCGGCCATGGAGGGCCGTCCGGGTCATCGGCCGCCAGCGCGGCCAGGTGAACGTCATGCAGCGCCTTGATGGCGCCGGCGTCCGCCGGGTCCAGGCGCTGCAAGCGGGCCGCCTGACTGCTCATGGGAGTCAGCTCGCCTCCTCGCGAAGGAGGCCGGCGACCTCGATCTCATACCACTGCCACAGTGGCTCGAAGACCTCATAGCCCAGGGACTCGTTGACGGCGATCATGTGCTGGTTGGTGCTGTCGTTGCCGGTCTCGATCCGCTCGATCTCCGGCTCGGCCCCGGCCAGCCAGTCCAGCATCGCGGCCTTGACCAGCAGGCCCAGCCGGTGCCCGCGGTGCGGCCGGGTCACCGCGGTCAGCCCCTGGTGCCCCCACTGCGGGCTGTCGGGGTCGACCTCAACCTGGGTGAGCGCGGCCATCTCGCCGGTCGCCTCGTGAACGGCCGCGACGGAGTAGCTGCGCACGCCCATCCGCGCATGCGAGGAGTCGGCCCGCTCCCGGACCCGGTCGGCGTCCCAGTCGGCGTCCTCGGAGCCTTCGCTGCGCGGCGCGTCGTTCATCGCGTTGAGGATGCCCGCGACCCCGGCCAGCCGCTCGTCGGGCGTTACCCCGGTCCAGGTCACGAGGGAGTATCCTTCCGCTGCCCGGGCGGCGTCCCGGATCCGGGCGAAGTGCCCGGCCGCGACCTTGCGGACGTCGAGCACCCGCCGGGCCTCCAGCTGGGTGGGCCGGGCGCCGGCCGCGCGCCAGAAGGCGTCCGCCGCTGACCCCTGGAAGGCGACGCTCTCAAGCAGCGTGCGCCCGCTCTCGCGTGCCCGCCGCGCCGCGTGCCGCGCCAGCCCGCCCGCGACATCGGTGTCGCGCGCCCGCGGGTGCACCATCAAGACGAGGATCGCCCGGGTGAGGTTCTCCCGGTCGGGCAAGTCCATCCAGTACCAGCCGTCAGCGGGAGCGCCGGCGTGCTCGCCGTCGCCAGCCAGCCCCGGGGCCCACCATGACTCGCAGGGGTTCCGCTCCCAGCCCTCGGTCAGCCAGATGCGCAGCACCCGCGCCGACTTGGGCGGCCCGAATGGGTCGTCCTCCAGTTGAGCGGCCCGCTGAGCCTCATGGCAGGCGGCGAGCGCCGCCGGGTCGGCGGGATCCCAGGCAACGATGCGCATAGCCACCAGGGAACACCGCCCCGTCGCCAAAAGCGACCTATTTTCCGGGGCTGCGGGCCGGCGGCACCGTGTATGCTGAGGGTCGCTATGTCGCATGAGCTGCTCCTCCTTAGCAGCCGCGGCGGGGGCCGATAAGGCTGGCTCCCTCGTCGCGGGATCTCGGCATGTTCGCTGGCCGCCGGAGTGAGTGCAGCCTCTCGTAGGCACGCCATCCTCCGGAAGCAATCGCCAAGAGCCGCAATCGCCCAAGAGGAAGCAGCAAATGTCGCAGCAGCAGGAATCTGGCCATAGTCACGCCTATCGGCCAGTAGCCCCCATCGTCCCCACGCCGAGCGGGATGCCATGCCACCGGTACACGCCGTTCAAGCCGGTCGACCTGCCCGACCGCACCTGGCCCGGTAAGGCCATCGCCTCGGCCCCGCGCTGGCTGTCCACCGACTTGCGGGACGGCAACCAGGCCCTCATCGACCCGATGTCGCCCGCGCGCAAGCGGGCCATGTTCGACATGCTCGTCACCATGGGCTACAAGGAGATCGAGGTCGGGTTCCCGAGCGCGAGCCAGACCGACTTCGACTTCATCCGCGAGCTCATCGAGGGTGACAAGATCCCGCAGGACGTGCGGATCTCCGTGCTGACCCAGGCCCGCGAGGACCTGATCGAGCGCACCGTGCAGTCGCTGGCGGGCGCGCAGCGGGCCACCGTGCACATGTACAACGCGACCGCGCCGGTTTTCCGCAAGGTCGTGTTCCGCATCGGCCGCGATGAGTGCCGGGCGCTCGCCGTCCAGGGCACCCAGCACGTGATGAAGTTCGCCGAGCAGTACCTGGGCGACTGTGACTTCGGCTATGAGTACTCTCCCGAGATCTTCATGGACACCGAGATGGACTTCGCCCTGGAGGTCTGCGAGGCGGTCATGGACGTCTGGCAGCCGGGGCCCGGCCGCGAGATCATCTTGAACCTGCCGTGCACCGTCGAGCGCTCGACGCCGAACGTGTACGCGGACCAGATCGAGTGGATGAGCCGCCAGCTGTCCCGCCGCGAGCACATCTGCCTGTCCGTCCACACCCATAACGACCGGGGCACCGCGGTCGCCGACGCCGAGCTGGCCGTGATGGCGGGGGCCGACCGGATCGAGGGCTGCCTGTTCGGCAACGGCGAGCGGACCGGGAACGTATGCCTGGTCACGCTGGGCCTGAACCTGTTCAGCCAGGGCGTCGACCCGATGATCGACTTCTCGAACATCGACGAGATCCGGCGCACCGTCGAGTACTGCAACCAGCTGCCGGTGCACCCGCGCCATCCCTACGCGGGCGAGCTCGTCTACACCGCCTTCTCCGGCTCGCACCAAGACGGTATCAAGAAGGGCTTCGAGGCCTTCGAGGCCGAGGTCGAGGCGGCTGGCGACGACCCGGCCGACCACAAGTGGGACCTGCCGTACCTGCCGATCGACCCGCATGACGTCGGCCGGTCCTACGAGGCGGTCATCCGGGTCAACTCCCAGTCCGGCAAGGGCGGCGTGGCCTACGTCATGAAGACCGGGCACTCCCTGGACCTGCCGCGCCGGCTGCAGATCGAGTTCTCCAAGGTCATCCAGCGGCACACCGACGAAGAGGGCGGCGAGGTCAGCCCGGACGCGATCTGGGACGCGTTCACGGCCACCTACCTGGCCGACGGCCCAGTAGGGCTGCTCGACCACCAGTCGTCGTCGGTCGTCGACGGTAAGCACGTGCTCCACGCCGAGATCTCGGTCGACGGCCAGGCCCAGGAGGTCGAGGGCGTCGGCAACGGCCCGATCTCGGCGTTCTGCGCCGCGCTGGGATCGGTCGGCATCGATGTCCGGGTGCTGGACTACGCCGAGCACGCCCTCACCGAGGGCACCGACGCCCAGGCCGCGTCCTACGTCGAGTGCCAGATCGGCGGCCGGGTCTACTGGGGCGTCGGCATCGACACCAACACCGCCACCGCCAGCATGCGCGCCATCCTCAGCGCCGTGAACCGCTCCCGCCGCTAACGGCGCTAGCCCGGATAGCCTCGCGGGCCAGGTACGAGAAATGTTTGGGTTTTAGGGGCGCGGGGGGCCCGAGAAACCCAACAGAAAAGATAACTAACGACAGGAGCGGGCGGCTGTTGG
>JAICUO010000915.1 GCA_025935815.1 Streptosporangiaceae bacterium | reverse complement strand
GGGGGATCCGCCGCGACTGCTCCCGCTGGTAGTGCAGTGCCGCCTCGGCCCGGCGCCGCTCGGCCGGCGTCGCCTCCAGCTCGGCCTGGTCCAGCGGCTGGCGGCCGGGCGGGTTATTCCGTCCGGCCGGGTGCCGCGCGGGATCGCCCAGCAGGCCGGCGAATTCGAGCTTGAGGACCTCGATCGCGTCGTGGTCCACGGCCAGGTGCGTGAACGCGGCGGCGCACGCGATGACCGGATCGCCCATGTCGGGAGCAGTGGCCACCGCCACGCGCACCGGGCTCCACCCCGGATCGGGTGACCCGCGCAGCCACCGGACGAGCGCCCCGGCCACCGCGGGCCGGTCCGGCGATCCCCCAGCACGGGAGCAAACCGGGCATGAAAACCGGCTGAGAAATGACATAATCTAAGTTCAGATGAGGCGCATCGCCAATAGCGCGAATTGCAATCCAGGGATTAAGTGTGTCCTCAGCTGCAAGGCGGCAGGTGGGGCTGTCTGTGGATGCACATGTAGGCAGTTCTGCGGTTGGCGTCGTTACACGGGCCGGAGTTCGAACAGCGGGTGGCGCTGAGCTTCGGCGAGGTACTCCTGTGGTGTGTCGTCGATGCGTATCCGGACTAGGCGCAGGATCCCGACGGGCGGCCGCACGCGCGGGCCGAGCAGCCGGCGCAGGAGGCGCGACCGGTGGTATGGCGCAAGCGCGCGCTGAAGGATGGCCGCTGCTTCTTCGGGCGGGATCTCGGCCGGGCGGACCAGGCTCCGGCGCCCGCCGGAGTGGACCACGGTCACCTTCTCGGCCGCCTTGAGGTTCCGGCCCCAGCCGGAGGCTCCGTAGGTCGCCTGGACGTAGGTGTGCCCCTCGAAGTCGAGCACGGTGACCGGCATCGTGCGCTCGATGCCGGTCCGGCGCCCGGGCACCAGCAGCAGGACGTTCGGGGCGCCTGTCGGCACGCCGGCGGGGATCATCCGGCGGGTTAGCGGGTTGACCGTGCGGAGCAACCGAACGGCGATCCGCTCTCGGAGGTCGCGCTGATCGCGCGGCGGACGATCATGTGTCATCGGCTGTCAGTCCCTCTGCGCGCGCACGCCGTCCCGGATTATTCATACTTAGCTTACGCCTCGTCGCGATTGTGCCCCGGAGGAAGATCCCGCCTCCCGGCCTCGCTACGCCGCCGTGTCATGGAGGACGAGCCCTGCGCAGTAGATGACATCCGGAATGGCAAGCAAGCGTGAAGATGTCATTTCCGCGCAGCCTTGTTGTCACCTGGAGAGCGCGGTTGCCTGCCCAGCGGTGCGGGGTAGTTGTCATTTCCCTCGTCGCCCGGTCGCCTATGACCAGCTGATCGCGGCTGGAGATGTCGATTTACCGCGTGCTGAGCGATATGGTCGCGGAAGCCAGCGGCAAGGGCGTGCTCCGGACGATCCGGCAGAAGCACGGCGCCACCGTGCACGAGGCCATCTTCGGGCCGATTCTCCGCGATATCGACCGGCAGAAGCCAGTCCCGTCGCGCAGGTCTGCGCCCGATCGCCAGGACGTCCCGGACCCGCTCACGGCAGCCAGCTGGTAACCAGCACGATCACGAGCCCGGTTCCGGCGTCCGCGGCATGGTTCGGGCTAGTACCGCATCAAGGTGCGTCCGCCGTGAAAGCATGGACGTAAGCGGAGTCCCCGTCGCGTAAGCTCCTCGCTGACCGGACGAGTGCCGAAGGAGTGACGTGAACGCTGGCTTCGCGGCAGGCGAGGAGCAATGGCGGGCTCGTCTGGGGACGCTGAGGCAGATCGTGCGTCAGGAGGTCGTAGCGCGGCAGTTCGCGGCGCACCTGCCGGACTTGCCGCCGCGCCGGGTGCTCGACGTTGGGTGCGGGCAGGGCACGCAGGCTCTGGTGCTGGCTCGTCGTGGGCACTTTGTCACCGGGCTGGATTCCTCGGCTCGGCTTCTTGGCGATTTCCGCGCCGTGCTGGCGGCGGAGCCTGCGGAGGTCGGTGACCGGGTGAAGCTGGTCCAGGGTGAGGCCGAGGCGATCGCCGGCTTGTTCGCGCCGTCAAGTTTCGACGCTGTGCTGTGTCACGGCGTGCTGATGTACTTCCCGGACCCTGGTCGGCTGCTGGACGCTATCGCGCAGGTCGTGGCCTTGGGCGGGGTGGTGTCTTTGCTGGTTCGTAACGGTGATGCCCTCGCGATGCGCCCCGGGCTGCTGGGCGACTGGGACAGTGTCGGCGAGGCGTTCGAGGGTGGCTCTTATCGGAACCGGATCGGTGTGGACGCCCGTGCCGACCGCCTGGAGGACCTGACGGCTGCGCTGGCCCGGCGGCAGATGCCGGTGTCGCAGTGGTATGGGGTCCGGGTGTTCACCGATACTGCCGCATCCGATGCGGCGCTTCCCGACGAGGCGACGCTGGATGCCGTCTTGCG
>JAICUO010000595.1 GCA_025935815.1 Streptosporangiaceae bacterium | reverse complement strand
GAGCGCCGTCGCGGTCATGAGGAACCCCGGGGTGCAGAACCCGCGCTGCAGCGCGTGCTCCTCCTTGAAGCACTGCTGCAACGGGTTCAACCGGTCGGCCTCGGCCAGGGACTCGACGGTCTGCACGTTCCGCCCGTCAAGCTGGCAGGCGAGCATCAGGCAGGACTTCACGGCCTCACCATCGACGATCACGGTGCACATGCCGCAGACACCCTGCTCGCATCCGACGTGGGTGCCGGTGAGATCGAGGTCATCGCGCAGGAAGTCCGCCAGCGTCTTGCGCGCCTCCACCGAGCCGGCGCGCGCGGCGCCGTTCACGCTCACGGTGATATCCACTTCGCGTCACGGCCTCTCGTGGGCATGGGCACTGTTCTTACGGGCACTGTTCTTACGGGCACTGTCTTGACGAGCACGGTCCGCGGCCTCGCGCAATCCGCGCCGGACCAGCGTGGCCGCGACCTTCTTGCGGTACTCCGGCGACCCGTTCAGGTCCGATGGCGGATCGATGCCGTCGGTCGCCCGGCGGGCCGCCTCCTCGAACAACTCCGCCGACGGCTCCTGGCCGACGAGGAGGCCTTCAGCGTCCGCCGCCCGGACCGGCACGTCGGCGAGGCCCGCGAACGCCAGCCGGGCGTCGCTGATCGCGCCGTCAGCCAGCGTCAGCGAGGCCGCCAGGCCGACGATGGCGAAGTCACCGTGGCGCCGGGCGACCTCCTGGAAGGCGGCACCGGTGCCCGGCCCGGCGGCCGGGAAGCGGACCTCGACGAGGATCTCATCGGGGCGGCGGGACGTCGCCAGGTAACCCTCGAACCACTGCGCCGCCGGGACAACGCGATCCCCGGACCGGCTCCGGACCACGAGCTCGGCGTCGAGGGCCAGCGCGACGGCCGGCAGCTCGGCCGCCGGGTCGGCGTGCGCCAGGCTGCCCCCGATCGTGCCACGGCTGCGTATCGCCTCATGGCCGATCAATGGCAAGGCGGCCGCCAGCAGCGGCACCGCGCCGGCGACCGTCTCCGATTCCTCGGCCACGTACTCGCGCGTCATCGCGCCGATGCTCACCTGGCCGCCTGACACCGACACACCGGACATTTCACCCAGGCCGTTGATGTCGATGAGCACCGCCGGGCGGGCCAGCCGCAGCGCCATCAGCGGGATCAGGCTCTGGCCGCCGGCCAGCACGCTCGCCTCGCCTTGATGCTCAGCGAGCAGTTCGACAGCCTCAGCCACAGTCGCCGGAACCTCGTACTCAACGTGCGGCAGCTTCACCGGCATTCGCCCCCTCAACGCCTCAGGCATCACCCAGCACCGACTCTAGCGAATCCCACGGATAAAGCGCCGGCTGCTGAATGCCTGAGACACTCCATCCTCCCTGCGCCATCGACGATCCCACGCCTCGCGCAGCCTCCGCTACCCTCCGCCACTGGATGCCGCCGCGAGCTCGTGATTCCGCGTTCCTATGCCAGACTGCCGCAAGGAGGAAGGTGCCCTGATGATCATTGGACGGGACGAGGATGTCACTCCGGCCGTGTTGGCGGTCATGCGGCGGACGACCGATCCGCGCCTGCGGGAGATCATGACGTCGCTCGCATCGCACCTGCACGCATTCGTCCGCGACGTGAAACTCACCGAGGAGGAGTTCCAGTCGGCCGCCGCCATCCTTAATGAGATGGGCCAGGCCACGACGGACACGCACAACGAGATGGTGCTGATGGCCGGCTCCCTGGGCGTGTCGACCCTCGTCTGCCTGCTCAACAACGGTGAGCAGGGCGCCACCGAGACGCAGCAGAACCTGCTGGGACCGTTCTGGAGGATGAACTCCCCCGAGGTGCCCAACGGCGGGTCGATCGTTCGCTCCGAGACGCCCGGCCCGGCCCTGTTCGTCAGCGCGCGGGTTCAGGACCCGGACGGCGATCCCGTCGCCGGGGCCGAGGTCGACGTATGGCACTCCTCGCCGGCCGGGCTGTACGAGCAGCAGGATCCCGGGCAGGCGGAGATGAACCTGCGCGGCAAGCTCGCCACTGATGAGGAGGGGCGCTTCTGGTTCCGGACCGTGAAGATGGCCGGCTACCCCATTCCCACCGACAAGGTCGTGGGCAGGCTGCTCAAGGCGCAAGGCCGCCACCCCTTCCGGCCCGCGCACCTGCACGTCCTGGTCTTCAAGGAGGGCTTCAAGACACGGATCTCGCAGGTCTACGCCGACGACGACCCGCACCTCGACACCGATGTCCAATTCGGCGTCACCCGGGCCCTGATCGGCGACTTCCGCCGCCACGACGAGCCCCGCCCGGATGATCCCAGCGCAGGAACGCCCTGGTACTCCCTCGACTACACCTTCACCCTGGAACCCGGCGTGGCCAAGCTCCCGCGGCCCCCGATCAAGTAGCGCCCGGCTGTAGTACCAGGCGGTAGTCGTCACATGGCACCCGGCGGGTCACCGGATTAGGGTTACCCGCCGGTGGCCTGGCGGTACTTGGCGACGACCTCGGCGGGAATCCGTCCGCGCTCCTTGATGTCGAGGCCGTTCTCTCGCGCCCAGGCCCGCGCGGCCCCGGTATCGATGACACTGGGCTTGCGGCCGCCGCGAGTGGCGCGGCGCGATCCGCCGCCAACCTTGCGGGCATGAGCAATGTAATGCCTCAGGGCGTCGCGCATCTCGTCGCCGTGCCTAGCGCTGAGGTCGATCTCGTACTCCATGCCATCCAGCGCAAAGCGGACGGTACCCGCAGCCTCTCCGCCATCGATGTCATCAATGAACAGCGTCTGAACCTTCTGCGCCATGACACGCTCCCTGATGTATTCGTTGGCTAGAAAAAGCTTAGCGAGTCCCGGCAATTTTCGCCGCATAATTCCCGCATGTCCCCCGCAATCCATTCGCAGCGATTCTTGCAAGGCAAGGCCCTTGCACTCGCTCGCGATTTCACCGCAGTGCGGGTTCGCGTCCGTCCTGGACGGCAACCCGGTGCCGCCGGAGGTCCGGGAGGCCAGGATCTATCGCGCCGCGTCGAGGCTGACCACGTGGGCCACGGTGCGCAGGGTGGCCGGGAGGTATTTCAGGTCGGCTGAGCCCAGCGCGAGTCGTATCGCCTGCGGGGCGTGAGTAGTGGTGGCGAACGGCTCTGCCGTGGACACGGATATGTGGTGGCGGGCCAGTGCGGCGGCCACGCGGTCGGCCCGGGCGCCCTGCGGCATTGGTAGCCACGTGAAGTACGACGCGGGGTGGCTGACCTGGGGTAGTTCGGTGAGGGCGTCGCGGGCGATGGCCTGGCGAACCCTAGCGTCGTCGCGCTTGCCTGCTTCGAGCCGGTCGACGGTACCGTCGTCGAGCCATCGACAGGCAATCGCGACGGTGAGCGCGGGAGTGTTCCATGTGGTGGCGCGGATCGCGCGCTCGAGGGGACGGACCAGGGGGGCGGGGGCGGCGAGGTAGCCGATGCGCAGGCCGGGGGCGATGCTCTTGGACACGCCGGACGCGTAGATGGTGATGTCTGGCGCGAGCGCGGCTAGCGGCGCCGGCGGGTTGTCGACGAGGTAGGCGTAGGAGGCGTCTTCGATGATCAGCTGACCGTGGCGGCGGGCGATCCCGGCCAGGCGGATGCGGTCGGGCTCGCTCATGACCGAGCCGAGCGGGTTGTGCAGGGTCGGCATGGTGTAGATGGCGCGGACCGGCCGCGCGCCGCACAGTTGCTCGAGCGCGTCCAGGCTGGTGCCGTGCGCGTTCGCCGGGACCGGCGCGAGCTCAAGGTGCAGGGCGCGGGCGAGGACCTTGAATCCGGGGTAGGTCAGCGCGTCGACGGCGACGACGTCGCCCGGGTGGAGCGTGGCGATGAGCGCGGCGGCCAGGCCGTGCTGGGCGCCGTTGACGATCAGCACGCGGTCGGGGCTAGCGTGCACGCCGCGACGGGTCAGGTGCCGGGCGATCGATGCCCTGTCATGCGGACGCCCGCAATGCGGCTGATAGCGCAGCAAGGCGTCAAGGTCACCGGCGCTCGCGATCTCGCGCAGCGCCTGCCGCAGCAGGGCGGTCTGGTCGGGCAGTGACGGGAAGTTGAAGTTGAGGTCGATGACGTCGCCCGCGATGACCTGCTGGTCGATGACGCCATGCCCGTCAGGCAGCGCGAGGTCGCGTACGAAGGTGCCGCGCCCCTGCTCACGGCTTACCAGCCCGGCGGCCTCGAGCTCGGCATAGACGCGGGTGGCGGTCACCACCGCGATCTGCTCACGGGCGGCCAGCTGCCGGTGCGTTGGCAGCCGGGTCCCCGCGGTCAGGCGGCCGGAGCGGATGTCAGCGGCGAGCGAGTCCACGAGGGCCTTGTAGCGAGAGGCAGGCACCCACCGATTGTATGCATGACAATTTTTGGACTGTCGTGGTCCCGGTGGCCTACGGTAAGCGCGTTCCGGAGTGAAAGGAAGCCGCCATGCACGTCGCCATCCTCACGTTCGAGGGCTATAACGAGCTGGACTCACTGATCGCGCTGGGCGTGCTCAATCGCGTCAAGGACGACGGATGGCGCGTCACCATCGCCACCCCCGCGGCGAAGGTCACCTCAATGAACGGCGTGGTCATCGAGCAGATGTCCACCCTCGGCGAAGCATGCGAGGCCGACGCCGTGATCGTCGGCAGCGGCGTCGCCACCCGCGAGGTCGTCCAGGACCGGCCGATCATGGATGCGCTGCGCCGGCTCGACCCGTCTCGCCAGCTGGTCGCCGCCCAGTGCTCCGGCGCGCTGGTGCTGGCCACGCTGGGACTGCTCACCGGCATCCCCGCCTGCACCGACCTGACCTCCAAGCCGTGGGTGGCCGCCGCCGGCGTCGAGGTC
>JAICUO010000519.1 GCA_025935815.1 Streptosporangiaceae bacterium | reverse complement strand
TCGGTGCCGCCCGCGCTGGGGATCGCGGCCTGGGCACTGGCCGGCCTGGGGATCGGCACCGCCTACTCCCCGCTGTCGGTGACCACGCTCGATCGCGCCGCGGCGGGCGAGGAAGGCCGGGCCACCTCTGCCCTGCAGCTGTGCGACGTGCTCGGCCAGGCCCTCGGCACCGGGGTGGCGGGGGCGATCGTGGCCGCCACCGCGGCCGGGATAGGGCACCGCCCCGGAGTCGCGCTGGCGTTCTCGTTCGCCATCGCGGTCGCGCTCATCGCGGTCATCGCCGGAGCATGGCTTCCCGGCCAGCTCACGTCCGGCGCGGGGGACGAAGCGGCCGGCGCGCAGGCCGGCTTAGGCGGCGACCCCCAGGGTTTCGCCTCGTGACCGTCCGGCCGCGCGGTGATGCCGCGGATTGCTTACCGCGAAGAAGATCGTGGTTGAGCCGGTGAAGCGCCTGACCGTTAGGAGACACGGTGTACGCCGAAGGGGCTAACGCGGCGGCGCCAGCGCGCTCCACGCCATCGCGCCAAGGTGGTTGAGGGTGTCGATGCCGTACTGCTCGGTGGGGCTGCCGGTGCTGAGCATCGCCATCAGGTAGTTGCGGCCATCGCCGGAAACCCAGCCGACGCTGTTGACCTGCCAGTCGGAGTGGCGGGCATCCAGCGGCAGCCAGCCGTTCTTCAGCGCCACCGTCACCCCGGCGGGTACCCCGCCGGAAACCCCCCACCGCTGCGACGGCGTGACGTTCTCCAGCAAGTACAGGGCGTACTTCTGGTCGTTCTTGTCAAGTACCCCGCTTGGCTGGACAAGCTGGCGGAGGAGGGTGATCTGGTCCTGCGGCGTGGTGGTGGTCAGCCCCGAGCCTGGCCCGGAGGAGCCGGGGCACTGCAGGCAGCTTGACGGGCTGGTGTGCGTGAGGCCGACCTTGTGATCGAACGCCCGCATCCCCTTGGCGCCGCCCACGTCCCCCCACAAGGTGGTGGCCGCGTCGTTGTCGCTCTGCTCGATCATCGGCGGGGTGAGCTCTTGCTCGGTCAGCGACAGGACTGTCCTTTGGACTGTCCGCTGGCTCAGCACGGCCTGGAGGATCTCCAGGTTCACGACGCTTGCCGCCGCCTGCGGCGTCGGCTGGCCAAGCGTCCACTGCTGGCCGGCGGACAGATCGTACAGTGCCACCTCGACTCGTCCCCGGCGCCCCGCGAGGTAGGCCTGGACCCGCGCGCCAAGAGGGCCGGTGGCCTGAGTGACGCTGGTCGCGGGGGACCCGGACGGCGCGGCGGCCGCAGGTGACGCAGTCGGCGTGACGGCTGCAGGCGACGCGGACGGCGCGCTGGCCGCGGGCTGCCCGCCAGTTCCCTGGCCGGTGCCCCGCCCCCCAGTCGCGTAAGGGCTGTCCGGGCTGGCCGTGGCGGGCGCGGTGCCCGCCGACGGGTGGCTCGACGGTCCCCGGAACGCCAGGTACAAGATAACGAGCGCGGCAACGAAGACGATGGCCCCGCCCACGGTGCGCAGCACGCCGAGCGCGGAACTCCAGGACCCACCACGCTGGTCACCATCGAAGTCAAAGTCGGAGTCGGAGTCGGAGTCGGAGTCGGCCCGCACGATCGGAAACATTACTCGCCGGCCCGGCAACGTGCCCGCACCCCGAGCGCAGCACGGCGAGTCGCGATAAATCCGGCTTCCTGGCCCCAAGACGCCGCTGGATCTGGTCGTTGCCAGGCACCGATGATTTCCGGGCGGCAGCGGCGTCTGAAACCCTGGTGACAGGCCAGACATCCGCGTATGTGGGAGGAGCCCACGCATGACCAGACCGTTCCGGTTCGGGGTCGTCGCTCCAATAGCAACTGATTTGCCGGCGTGGCGAGAACGCGTGCGCCGCATCGCCGGGAGCGGCTATTCGACGCTGCTGATGCCCGACGTCCCGCAATGGCAGCCGGCGCCGGGTCCCACGCTGGCCGTCGCCGCGACCCTGGCCGACCTGCGCGTGGGCACCTGGGTGTATGCCTCCCCGTTCCGCCCGCCGTGGATGACGGCGTGGGAGGCGCACTCACTGTCGGTGCTCACTGAGGGTCGCTTCGAGTTGGGCGTCGGCACCGGCAGGCCAGGGATTGAGGACGAGCTCCGCGAACTGGGACTGCCCGTGGTCTCGCCCGGCGAGCGGCTGGCCCAGGTGCGCGAGACCGTCAGGGCGCTGCGCGACCTCGACGGCCCCGGCCTGCACACGCCCGTGGCGATGGCCATCCGCGGCCCGAAGGCCCAGGCGCTGGCGGCCGAGGTCGCCGATACGGTCACCTTCGCGCAGTTGCCCGGTGAGCCCCGGGACAAGGTCGCGCGGATGGCCCGCGACTTCCGCGCCATCCGGGACGTCGAGCTCGCGAACCACGTGGCGGTTATCGGCGACGATCGCGCGCCGTTCATGGCGCCCCCCGACACCGACCCGGCCGCGCTTCGCGCCGCGGACTCGCTGGCCATACTCCCGGACGACCCGGCGGCGGCGGCGGAGGAAATCCAGCGCCGACGTGAAGAGATCGGCTTCTCCTACTTCGTCTTCGGTGCCGGCTCCGCGGACACGCTCGCTCCGGTCGTAGCCGAGCTGGCCGGACATTAGGTTAAGGGCGAGCGATTCGCCCATCGCGGCCGCGTATCCGGCAAGAACGGATAAGCCTGGCCACTTAGCGGCCGGGATACTTGGCCTGAAGCGATAACGCCCGTCGGCGCTGAGAGGTGGGGTTGTCCGGTATGCGCGAGACGAACACCGATCAGGTCGTCGAGGGAGTGGCCGATGAGCAGTAAGCCGATCACGACGTTGCTCGGACAGCTAGGGCTAACTCAGGTCCGGTACGTCTCGCCAGTTCGCCCTCGCGTGGCCCGTGGCCTCGTGGGCCGTGTCTACGAGCA
Organism: Streptosporangiaceae bacterium; assembly: GCA_025935815.1. Taxonomy (GTDB): domain Bacteria; phylum Actinomycetota; class Actinomycetes; order Streptosporangiales; family Streptosporangiaceae; genus Trebonia. The sequence goes on along the minus strand of JAICUO010000519.1, from coordinate 2,778 downwards.
GGTCGAGCGGGAGTTCGGCGTGCTGGCGCCGTCTGTGGCGCTGCACTCCCCGGCACCTGAAGTACTGACCGCGAGTTGGCTGATGCTGCGCGAGGTCCTGCTCGTAACCAGCAACGTCGACAGGGCGGCTAAGGAGGCCGTTGCCGCGACGGTCTCGCTCGGTAATGCCTGCCCGTGGTGTGTTGCCATCCATAGCACGACGTTCTCTGGCCTCTCCGGCAACGCCGCCCAGTCGATCACCGACCCCCGGCTGCAGGAGATCGCGGCGTGGGCGAGGGACTGCGGGACGCAGGAAGGCGCGCTGCGGCACGAACCGGCATGCTCGGCCGAGGAGGCGCCTGAGCTGATCGGGACCGTAGCCCTCCTCCACTACTTCAACCGCATGGTGAACGTCTTTCTCACCGAGGTCCCGCTACCGCCGGGCACCCCGAGGATGGCATTGGGCCCTGTCATGCAGGTGCTCGGACGAAAGATCCGGCCGGCCGCCGGACAGTCGTACCAGCCCGGCGCGTCACTGGAACTGCTGCCCACAGCGCCGTTGTCCGGCGATCTAGCATGGGCGGCCAGCAACCCCGTGGTGGCAGGCGCTTTCGCTCGCATCCGTGGCGCCGTTGACATGGCCGGAGCCCGCTCCGTACCACCAGCGGTCCGCGATGCGGTCATGACGGAGCTGGAAAACTGGCACGGTGAGCGGCGTGGCCCAAGCCGCGCATGGGCGGAGGATGCCATCTGCGCCCTGCCGACGGCGCACCAGGCGGCTGGCCGTCTCGCTCTACTCACCGCGCTCGCCTCTTACCAGGTCGACCGTTCCGTCATCGGCGAGTTCAGGTCTGGCGGGTCGAGTGACGCGCAACTGATCGAGCTGACCTCATGGGCCAGCCTCGCGGCGGCTCGCCGGGCTTGCGCGTGGATCCCGGTGGGCATCCGTGACCGCGCTCCCATCGACAAGACGGCTTGACCTTCCCGCCCGCTGCTGCGCCCGTACGGGGACTGGCCCGTCATGGTTTCCCATGCAACTTGAAGACGTCCTGGACTTAGCCTTGGCCTTGTGGACAAGCGCGTTTTCGGGTTGAGCAACTCCTACCGCGTCGTCTCCGCGGCCGGGAACTGGCAGCTGTCGCCGGAGGAGGCGCAGCGCCGCCTGTTCGGCGTTGTCGCGCCCGGGACCCTGCCGCCGACCGTGGTGATGCTCCCGAACGGGGGCCGCCTGCGCCTGGGCGTGGCCGGCCGCCCGGAATACGCGACGCCGGAGTGCGGCAGCGCCCATGACCTGGTCGTGCAGGACAAGGCGTGCGAGCAGATCCTCGAGGCAATGCTCGCCGCCGCCGACCCGCGGCTGGGCGGGGAGAGCGACGCCGACGGCGCCTCGGTGCTCAAGGTCAGCGCTGACCCGGCAGGCAGCTCATACGGCTGCCAGGAGGCCTACCCGCTCGCCGAGCACGGCGAGTCCACCCTGGCGCTATCCAACGCCCTGCTCCCGTTCCTGGTCACCCGGCAGCTCATCTGCGGCGCGGGCGCCGTGCTGCACACGCCGCGCGGCGCCGCGTACTGCCTCAGCCGGCCGACCGGGTACCACGCGGCCCGCATGCCGTTGCCGGGTCCGCCCGACCTGCCGCTCACCTTTACTATCGGGGACCAGTCGCGCCCTCCAGAGCTGCGGCGGCGGCTGCTGGTGACAGCCAGCGACCCGTCGATGAGCGAGACCACCACGCTGCTCAAGGCGGGCGCCACCGACCTGGTGCTGCGCATGGCCGAAGCGGGCACCTTGCCGCCGGCGCTGACCCTGGCATCCAGCGCGAGCCAGCTCATCGATGAGGTCTCCGGCGACATCACCGGGCGGGCCCTGCTGCCGCTGGCGGACGGCCGGCAAGCCAGCGCGCTCGACATCCAGCGCGAGTACCAGGCCAGGGCAGCCGACTTCGCCGGCGAGCACGGCGCGGACACCGATAGCGAGCGGGTCCTGGCGTTGTGGCAGCGGGCGCTGGACGCGATCGAGGCAGGCAACCTTGACCCGATCGCGCGGGAGATCGACTGGGTCATCAAGTACCAGCTCATCGAACGGTACCGGGCAGCCAATGACCTTCCCCTGTCAGCACCGCAGGTCGCCCAGGCGGACCTGGCCTACCACGACATCAACCGCAGCCGCGGCCTGTACTACCAGCTGCAGCGCGACGGCGCCGTCGAGCGGACCGCCAGCGACACCGACATCCTCCAGGCCAAGGGCCGCCACCGGCAGCCCGGCTGATCGCCTGCCTGTCCATCGCGTGTCCGCAGCGGTCACTGACTCGCCCTCGATCGGCCTGGTCGTCGCAGGCGACGCGACCTACGGGGACGTGCACCTGTACCTCGCCGAGTCGAAGGGCACCGGACGCAGTGCTGGGTCGCCGCGCTCGAAACCATCGAGAAGCTCGCGCCCACCACCGTCGTGTCGGGGCACTAGCGCGACGGCGACCCGGACAGCCCGGAAGACATCGCCCGCACCCGCCGCTACATCCAGGACTTCGACACCGCCGCCCAGAAGGCCTCCGGCTACCGGGATCTGTACGACGCGATGGTCACCCGCTACCCCGACCGGCTCAACCGCGGCGTCCTGTGGAACTCCGCCAAATCCGTCATGGGATGAGTCACGCAAACCGACACCGACTAGCACTACAACGGCGTCCGAGTCATGACGGCGTCCAAAATGCGCGGCATATCCGATTCACTCGCCGACGGGCAGCCCCCCGAGCCCGGCCCGCCGCGAGTGCCGTTAGTTATGCCGCGTATCGCGGCATAACT
>JAICUO010000953.1 GCA_025935815.1 Streptosporangiaceae bacterium | reverse complement strand
GAGTTCTCTCAAGGAAATTACCTCTCGGCTGGGTTGAACCTGTTCTTCTGGATTTTTGAAGTGCACCCGGTAACTCGACTTTCGCACTTTTGCGGTGAGCGCGGTCAGTTCCCGGTTCTCGGGCCGGCGTAGAGGATGAAGGTCTCGTCTATCCCTTGTTCTGGCGTGCCGGTCACTGAGCCGAATGAGCCGGGCAGCTCGGATTCGGTGTACTGGCCGGTGCTCGCCTTGTAGATGCCGATGGTCCACGTGTCGGCGGAGCCCTGGTAGCGCAGGCGCAGGATCGGGGCGGGTTCCCGGTGGCCGGGCAGGAGCGCGGCGACGTAGCAGTACTGCCCGCGATGGCGGATGAGGGGCTCGCCGAGGCGGGGCCAGCCGGCCGTGACGTGGGCGGTGATCCGGGCGGTGACGGCGTTCCGGGTCTGCGGGTCGGGTGTTTGCGGCACGCTGTCCATGATGGCCGGCCCGCAGTCTCGCCGGCCGTGCCCGGATGTTGCTGACGGAACGGATTCCCGCTGATGCTCCCGGATGCAGTGCTGCCTGTTCCGGCGTCGCTGATGGCGCTGCTGGCCGTGTTCTCCCCGCTGTTCACCGTGCCGTCGTTCCGCACGTTCTGCGGCCTGGCCTGCGGTTTCCTTGCCCAGTCCGGGAAGCGGACGGTGTGCGGGATGCTGACCGGGGCGGGCCTGTCGCGGCTATGGCCGCATGACCGGGCGCACTGTTTCTTCTCCCGCGCCCGGTGGGACCCCGATGCCCTGGGGATCGCCGTCGCGAAGCTGGTCATCGCGTTGCTGGTCCCGGACGGGGAGGCCGTGGAGGTTCTCATTGATGACACGCTGTTCCGCAGGCGAGGGAAGAAGGTCTGGGCCGCGTCCTGGTTCCATGACGGATCAGCCCAGGGGCCTGCGAAAACGGGGTTCGGGAACAACTGGGTGGTGCTCGCGGTCCGCGTGCGGCTGCCCATGATCGCCCGCCCGGTCGCGGTGCCGGTGATGGCGAAGCTGGTGATCAAGGGCACGATATCCGCGTCCCGGCTGTGGCTGGCCCGCCGCATGGTGACCCGGCTCGCTGCGGAGCTGCCCGGACGGCAGGTGCACGTCACGGCCGATTCCGCTTACGCCGGCCAGGAGCTGAAGGAGCTGCCGGACGGCGTGACCTGGACCACCAGGCTGCGCAGCAACGCCGCCCTTTACGGCCTGCCGCCGGAGCGGACCGGGAAGAAGGGACGGCCCCGCGTGAAGGGAGACCGGCTCCCGTCCCTGGCCAAGATCGCCGCTACAGCCGTGTTCTCGCCGGTCACCGTCACCCGGTACGGCAAGACGGAAACCATCGCCGCCGCGGCGCTGACCTGCCTGTGGTACTCCGTCGCCGGCAAGATGCCGGTCACCGTCATCCTCATCCGCGACAAGTCGAAAACCGGGTTTGACCTGGCCCTCGTCACCACGGAACCAGACCCGGACGCCGCCGCCGTGATCAGAAGATACGCCGCGAGATGGGCCATTGAAGTCGCGATCGAGGACGCGAAGCAGCTCTTCGGGACCGGGCAGGCCCGTAACCGCACCGCGGCCGCGGTCGAGCGCACCGTCCCGTTCATGCTCGCCTGCCAGGCCCTCGCCGTCTGCTGGTACGCCACCGCAGGGCACCACCCCGCCGACGCCGGGGCCCGCCGCCTGAACGCCCCCTGGTACACCTCGAAGACTCAGCCGTCCACCGCCGACATGACCGCCAAGCTCCGCCGCGTCATCATCGCCGCCAAATTTAAGCCAGTTCACGCTGACCAGCCAGAACCCCAAGAAATCCACGCCATCCGCCTGGCCTGGGAAGACGCCGAAGACCTCGCCGCCTAAATCACGAAAGTCGAGTAACTTATGAGTGTGCACGAGTCCATCGACGGTGACAAGACGCCCGTTAGGGGATGCTTGACAACGATCCTACCCTTGTTAGGTACGGCCAACTTGTCGCTGAGCGTCGGCTATCTGGGATTCGCTGCTTCACTCCTCGCTCGCTGGCAGCCTAATTCCGATGCT
>JAICUO010000093.1 GCA_025935815.1 Streptosporangiaceae bacterium | reverse complement strand
CGGCAAGGGCACCGGGCTCGTCGCCGTCGCCAGGGTCAGCGGCTAGCCCCGGCCCGCGCCGGGCGCCTTCCCTGGGGAGAGTATCCGCCTTTTGTCCGCGATAAAGCGGACAAAAGGTACGCTAACCGGCATGAACCTCCCTGAGGAGATCACCCCGGAGTATGCCGGGCGACTGGTCGCGCTGCTCGCCATGATGGGTGACCTCGATCGCGACCACCTGGGCTTCCTCGTCGGGCACATGGCCTCCAGGAACATCGACCTCGCGATCGAGGCGTACGGCGCGCTCATGGCGACCGAACTGCCGGTGGACGGGTCCTGAGGCTCCCGCGCTAGGCCCGCATCGCGGACCGGCGGGCCGACGCGCTGTCGGTGTCCGTCTCGCGCCGGGCCTTGCCATGGGTCCGGGCGTGGCGGCCGCTGGCGGCATCGGTGATGCCGAACGCCCCGTGGTGGCTGCTCATCGTGGCGTCCTTGAGGGAAGATGGCTTCGCGTGCTTGGGGGTGTAGCTCATCCTGCGGTCCTCTCGTCTGCTCGGCGGGCAGGCGCCCTGCAATTGCAGCCTGCCCGCTCACAGCCTTCCTATGCGCAAGGTGAGCAGCATGTTTGCCCGATAATGCCCGCGATGGGCTCGCGACCGGATTGGCGCCGTGATGCAGCGCGGGGGTGCGGGCGGGCCTCAGGCTGAGCGCTGGCGCTCCTCCAGCGCCCTGCGGTACTCGGCCACCACCAAGTCGGTGAGCTCTTCCGCAGACGTCTCGTCGGTCCGCTTGTCCAGCGTGATCTGGCCGCCCTGGATCAGGTTGATCCGGTCGCACACCTCCAGAACGTGCGCGTAGTTGTGCGCGATGATGATGATCGAGACGTTGCCCTCGCGCTTGAGCCGCGTGATCAGGTCCAGGATGATCGCGCCCTCCTTGACGCCCATCGCGGCCAGCGGCTCGTCTAGGAGCAGGATCTTGGGGTCGGAGAAGACCGAGCGGGCCACCGCGACCGCCTGGCGCTGCCCGCCGGACAGCTGGGCCACCGGCACGTTCACCGACGGGATGTGCACGCCCATCTCGTCGAGGTGTTCCCGGGCCTCCTTGCGCATGACTTGGTTGCGCACCAGCGGCCAGCGGACCTTCTCCCGGTTGAGGAACATGTTCTGGAACACGGTGAGCTGGTTGACCAGGGCTAGGTCCTGGTAAACGGCATCGATGCCGAGCGACCGGGCGTGGTCGACCGACTTCAGCACGATCGGCTGCCCCTCCAGGATGATCCGGCCTGAGGTTGGCGGCTGGAAGCCACACAAGATCTTGAGCAGGGTGGACTTGCCGGCGCCGTTATCGCCGATGAGCCCGAGCACCTCCCCGCGCCCCAGCCGCAGGTTCACGTCGGTCAGCGCGGTCACCACGCCATAGTTCTTGGTGATGTGCTCGCAGCGCAGCACTTCTCCATCGGAGCTCACGGGCCTGGCCTGGCCACCCGGTGTCGTCGCCGTCATGTCAGCTTTGTCCCCTTTCCCGCAGCCTCGTGAGCTGGACGTTGGCCACCATGGAGACGAGGATCGCCCCGCCGAAGATGATGGACAGCAGATCGGCGCTCACGCCGATGAGCGGGAACCCGTCCGACAGGATGCCAAGCACCACCGCGCCGAAGAAGGCGCCGATGATCGTTCCCGTGCCGCCCAGCATCGCCGTGCCGCCAATCACCGCCGCGGTGACGGCGTAGAACATCCACTGGTAAGAGCCTGCCGTGGGGGTGATGTTGTTCGTGTAGTACATCTGCTGCAGGCCGACCAGCGAGCCCAGCAGCCCGGTGATCATGAAGTTGCCGTACTTGATCCGGTTCACCCGGATGCCCGCCTCCCGCGCCCCCAGCAGGTTCCCGCCGACGGAGACCGTGTGCAGGCCCCAGCGGGTCCTGGTCAGCACGATGTGGAACAGCACGGTGAGCACGACCGCCCAGATGATCGGCGCCCACGCGTAGTTGCTGATCCACTTGCCGATGCCCAGCACGCTGGCGGGGATTGGGGCCGGCTGGTCGTGGGAGGTGGTGTTGATCAGCCCCAGCAAGATGAACCCGGTGCCCAGCGTGGTGATGAACGAGGGCACGCGGACGGTGACCGTGAAGAACCCGTTGACCGCGCCGACCACCACCCCGACGAGCAGCGCGAAGAAGATGGCGAGCAGGCCAGGGAAGGCGTAGAAGTCGATCAGGTAGTGCATGAGGTAGGGGGCGAACCCGACCACGAACCCGACCGACAGGTCGATCTCGCCGCAGATCAGCAGGAAGACCTCGCCCAACGCGATGATGGCGTAGGGGGCCACGTTGTCGGACCAAATCGTGACCTGGTTCGACTTCGCGGTGAAGGACGATCCCTGGTCAATCAGGAAGTAGAGGAACAATGCCGCCGCGATGATGAACACGGTCGCCTCGCGCTGCCTCCCGAGCACGCGCACAACTCGCATCAGCGTGTCGCCGGTACCCGCGGCCCCTCCCTGAGGGGCGCCAGCCTTCCCTATGCTCCGCTCCGCCGTGTCACTCACTCGGACTCATCTCCGCTTCCTCGTCGGCAGCTCTCAGCGCGCCTTCGCGCCGGGCGGGGCGGCCCGATCCGGGAACCGCCCCGCCCGGCGCGAACAGGATGTCACGTGCTCGTCGTCGCCATCGGGTTGTTGATAGCGCCCGACGGCCGCGGCAGGTACGCCTGGGCCGAGGATCCGCCCTGGTAACGGCTGTTCTTCGTGAACTGGCCGACGTTGCCGGGGGTCAGCACCGTAAGGCCGGTGTCGGTGTTCGGCGGCGCCAGCTGCCCGCCGGACAGGTTGTACAGGTAGAGGTAGAGGGTGGGCAGGAAGCCCTGCAGGTACGGGTCCTGGAAGATGGAGAACTTCAGCGAGCCGTCACTCAGGGCCGATAGCGTCCGCGGGTCGGTGTCGAAGCCGCCCGCAGGGATCGTCAGGCCGGCCCCCTTGAGGGCCGCGGAGAGGTTCGCGGTGGACCCCGAGTCCACGGCGAACGCGCCCTTGATGGACTTGTGCCCGAGCAGGAACGCCTTCTCCGCCGACAGCTCGGCGGAGTCGACCGTGCCGGTCGCGATCTCGGACACCTGGTAACTGCTGCCGAGGACCGACTTGGCGCCGTCGAAGCGGGGCTGGATGTTGCCGGTCCCCGGCGTCGCGATGAAGATCACGATCTCCCCGCCGCCCGGCACCAGCGTCTTGATCTGGCTGCCCATGACCTGCCCGGAAATGTAAAGCGCCTGTCCCACGTAGGCCAGCCGGTTGGTGCCGATCTCCGGGACCCCGTTGGTGTAGATGCCGTCGGCGTTGTAGCTGATCACCGGGATGCCGGCGCTCATCGCGTTCTGCACCGGAGTGGTGAACGCGTGCGGGTCGATGCCGCAGTATGCGATCCCCGCCGCCTTCGCGGAGACCCCGGTGTTGATGGCGCTGATCATCTCGCTGACGGCCGAGTTGGTGGAGCCGCTCCACACCGGCTTCGGGATGCCGAGCAGCGCCGCCGCGTCGGCCAGCCCGTACTGGGTGGGGGTGAAGAACGCGTTGGTGGTGACGTGGTTCACGAAGTAGTACTTCTGGTTGGGCACCGACGGGAAGGGGTTCTTGCCACCGCTGCCTGCTGCTGCCGCCGCCGTGCTGCTTGAGGAGCTGCACGCGGCCAGCAGCGCCGACGCGGCCCCCGCCGCGCTGACCAGCCCGGTGCCCTGGAGCAGCCGCCGCCGGGTGGGACTATCCCCCATGTTGAGGGTCTCTATGGCCTCGTCGACCTTCGGATGAACCTTGCCCATGCGGACCTCCGGTTTATCTGTCGTTAGCCAGTGGCGCGCCATCACCAGGCGTGGCCGATGTGGCGGGCCCGTGCGCCCGTTTCCAGGCGAGGTCCCTATCGGTCGGGTTATCGCCTACCAGTCCAGATGAACGTTAACAACAGCCTCTTTCGCGAAAGCTAGACCAATCAGTCCCTGTCCGTCAACGGACCCGGGCCCCAGCGGCGAACCTGCTGTTAACGTCTTGGTAACGAACACGGGTGACGGTCCGGTAGTTTGTGCTGCAGGACCACGCCGATCCCGGCCGCGCCGGTCACTGTCGGTAAGCGCTGGCCCGGCCCTGGTTGCCGCCGCCGCCGGCGCCCGTCCCCGTACTATTACCCCTGCTGATGTGAGCGTTCACATGGGGCAGGCGGGAAGCTCGCGAGTGATTGCCGGTCAGGCCTCGGAGTCCGGGGGCACCCGGGACAGCCACCAATCCTGCTCGCCGCGCTTGGCGTTGCGGCGCTTCCAGCGCCAGCCCTGGGTGCCGCCGATAGCCAGCAGGGTCACGCAGGCCAGGGCGGGCAGCCCGATGAAGAGCGCGGGACCCACCCGGGCGGCGTTGCTGTCGAGCATCGCGTTGTCGGGGTTGCTGGGGTCGAAGTACACGATGACCTTCTTGGCCGACCCGTAGCCCGGCGCGCTGAACTGATGCTGCTGGCCGGCCCACTGGAAGAACACGATCCCGCCGCGCTCGGCGCCGGCAACCGGCGTCCCCGTCCACAGCACGCTTTCCGGGGCCTGCAGCTCAAGGAGCAGCGCGAGCAGGGCGAAGACGAAAAACAGGATCGCCCCGCCTATGAACCACCCAGTTCCGTCGAACCAGCCACGGACCCGAACAAGCACTCACACAGTATGAACCCCTGGCCAGGGGAGTGCCAACGTTTCCGGGGGGTACGCACCCAACCCAGGAAGGTCCTGACACGGCGGGCGGCGCCCGCCTACGGTGGGACCGACGGATAACAAGCCGCCGGCTTGCAGCCAGAGCCGGCCTGGACACGGGAGGATGGCACATGGCGGTTGCCGTTGGGCTGGACAAGGCCCTGGACAAGACATACGAGAGCAAGAGCCTGAGCGAGCTGCTGGACGCGCCGGTGGCGGCCCTGGCCGGGGTGAGCGACGGGGACGCCGAGCACCTGGCGGCCGCGTTCAACATCAAGACCGTGCGTGACCTCGGCACCAACAAGTACTTCAAGCTGGCCAGCGCCCTGGTCGCGCTGGGCGCTCACGAGGGCTGAGCGAACCCGGGTTAGCAACCGAGGCCCGGCCAGGAGATCCCCTGGCCGGGCCCGCCGTTCGCCGGGGTCGCGGGCGGCGGGGCTCCTCACTCGCGGGGGCGGAAGGCGGCGAATGGGTTCGTCACCACCAGGGAACACGAGACGAACCGGTACAGCGCCGCCGGGCGGCCGCCGGCCGAGGTCGGCCGCGACAGCCCCGACGTCGGCTCGATCACCTCGCGGCGGGTCAAGATGCGCTGCAGGTTCGTCGCCGAGACCTCATGCCCCAGCGCGGCGGCGTACAGGTCGCGCAGCTGCGCGATGGTGAACGTCTCCGGGGCCAGCGCGAACCCGATGTTCGTGTAGGACAGCTTCGCGCGCAGCCGCTCGCGGGCCGACCCGATGATCGACTGGTGGTCGAAGGCGCACGCGGGCAGCGCGTCCACCGGGTGCCACGCGGTATCGGCGGGCAGCCGGGGCTGCGCGCCCACCGTGACCAGCGCCAGGTACGCGGTGGCGAGCACCCGCTCGCGGGGATCGCGAACAGGGTCGCTGCGCGTCTCCAGCTGCTCCAGGTGCGCGATCTCCGGGATGTCCACCTTCGCGGCCAGGTGCCGGCTGGCCGACGTGCCCAGCCGCTCGGCGCTGAGCAGCCGCCCGCCGGGCAGCGCCCAGGCGTCCGCGAACGGCGGGAACGCCCGCTGCCAGAGCAGCACCGACAGTCGGTCCTCCCGGACCTGAAATACCACCCCGAGCGCCTCATGGCGAAAGCGGTCGCCCGTCACGCCCACATCGTAGCGGGAAGTAGTTATCTACCGATAGTTGAAAACCTGTAGTTTTCAACCTAGAGTCGTTAACTATGAGTGCACAGAACGGTTGGGAAGCCCGCGTACGCCAGCTGGCCGCCGAGCGCGGCGCCGTGATCCTCGCCCACAACTACCAGCGGCCCGAGATCCAGGACGTGGCCGACCACGTCGGCGACTCACTCGCGCTGGCGCGGCTGGCCGCGACCAGCACGGCGCGGACCATCGTCTTGGCGGGCGTGTACTTCATGGCAGAGACAGCGAAGATCCTCTCCCCGCAACGGACCGTGCTCATCCCCGATGCCAACGCCGGCTGCTCGCTGGCCGACAGCATCACGGCCGAGCAGCTGCGGGAGTGGAAGCGCGAGCACCCCGGGGCCGTGGTCGTCGCCTACGTGAACACCAGCGCCGAGGTCAAGGCCGAGTCTGACATCTGCTGCACCTCAGCCAACGCCGCTGACATCGTCGCCGCCATCCCGGCCAGCCGGGAGGTCCTCTTCCTGCCCGACCAGTTCCTCGGCGCGCACGTCCGCCGGGTTACCGGCCGCGACAACCTGCACGTCTGGATGGGCGAGTGCCACGTGCACGCCGGCATCTCCCCGCAGGACCTGCGCCGCAAGGTCGCGGCCGACCCCGCCGCCCAGCTCTACGTCCACCCCGAGTGCGGATGCAGCACCGCAGCGCTGTGGCAAGCAGGAACCGAGGACTTTCCCGCCCAACGCACCCATGTCCTCTCTACTGGTGGCATGCTGACCGCGGCGCGCACGACCACGGCCAAGTCGGTCCTCGTCGCGACCGAGACCGGCATGCTGCACCAGCTGCGCAAGGCGCGGCCGGACGTCCGCTGGGAGCCGGCCAATCCCCGGGCGACCTGCCACTACATGAAGATGATCACCCCGGAGGCGCTGGAGCGCTGCCTGCGCGACGGGCAGGCCGAGGTCGATGTCGACCCCGAGGTGGCCCGCCGCGCCCGCCGCGCCGTCGAGGCCATGATCACGGTAGGCGCGTCGGCGTGAGCGGGAGGCACAGCGTCAGCGGGAGGCACAGCGTGATTGGGAGGCGCAGCGAGGCCGATGTCGTGGTCGTCGGGTCGGGGGCGGCCGGGATCACCACCGCGCTGACGGCCGCCGCGCGCGGGCTGCGGGTCCTGATGGTCACCAAGGACCTCACCGGGGGCGCGTCCCCGCTCGCGCAAGGCGGCCTGGCGGCCGCGATCGGACCCGGCGACAGCGCGGCTGCGCACGCACGGGACACCGAGGTGGCCGGCGCCGGGCTGTGCGACCGCGAGACCGTGGCCGCGCTCGCCGCCGGGTCGCCGGCCGCGATCGAGTGGCTCGTCTCCCGTGGTGCCCGGCTGGAGCGGCACGACCTGCGGCTGGAGGGCGGGCACAGCAGCAAGCGGATCGTCCACTCCGGTGACGACGCCAGCGGCGCGGAAGTCCACCGGGCGCTGGTCGCCGCGCTGCTCGCCAGCCCGGTCGAGATCCTCGACCGGGCCGTCGCGCTCGGCCTGGTGACCGAGGACGGCGATGGCGCGGGCCGGCGGGCGGCCGGGCTAACCGTCCTCGCGGACGGGGAATCCGAGGCCGGGATGGTGCGCGCGAGGGCGGTGGTCATCGCGGCGGGCGGGCTCGGGCAGGCGTTCGCGACCACGTCCAATCCGGCCGGCGCGACCGGGGACGGGATCACGCTCGCGGCACGCGCGGGGGCCGTGCTGCGCGACCTGGAGTTCGTCCAGTTCCACCCCACGGTCTTGTGGAGCGCCGGGGCGGTCGGGCAGCGCCCGCTGATCACCGAGGCGCTGCGCGGGGCCGGCGCCGTGCTGCGCGACACCGACGGCGGGCCCGTGATGGCCGGCCGGCATCCCCTGGGCGACCTGGCCCCGCGCGACATCGTGGCCGCCGCGATGCACGCGGTGATCACGAGCGCGGGAACCGAGCAGGCGGCGCACCTGTGGCTGGACGCGACCGCGCTGGGCCGGGGCGTGCTCGAGGACGGCTTCCCGACGGTCACCAAGGCTTGCCGTGAGCAGGGCGTCGACCCGGTCACGGGCTACATCCCGGTCGCGCCGGGCGCGCACTACTCCTGCGGCGGCATCGCCGCCGACCTGCACGGCCGGACCAGCATCCCCGGCCTGTACGCGGTCGGCGAGGCGGCCAGCACCGGCGTGCACGGCGCCAACCGGCTGGCCTCCAACTCCCTCGTCGAGGCGGTCATCATGGGCCGCGGCGCGGGCGAGTCGATCTCTGGCGCGCTTACGCGTCAGGATCCGCCAGTGGTCGACCAGCAGCAACGGCGCGGCGGCTCGGGGAAGGATGGTGCCTGGTATTACCCGGTGGCAGGGGGCGCAGGTGCGGGGTACCTGGAAGTAGGGGCCGGCGGCGCGGGCTACGGCGGACGTGGCGACGATGACCGGGGACGCGGCCACGAACCACGCGGAACCGCGACGAGCCGGGCGGCACTCGCCAGCGCGATGTCGCGGTACGCCGGGGTGGTGCGCGATCGCGACGGCCTGACGGAACTGCTGCGGATCGCGGCGGGCCTGCCGGGGGGCACGACGGAGGCGGCGGTGCTGGCGGGAGCGGGACTGGTGCTCGGGCGAGGGAGCGGGGAGCCGGCCCCGGGCGTCGCGGCCGAGGGAAATGGCCTTGACGTGGTGGAGGCGGACAGCCTGCGGACGGTCTCGGTGCTGATCGCGGCGGCCGCGCTGCGGCGGACGGAGAGCCGGGGGTGCCACCGGCGGCGGGACGCGCCGCAGACCTGGGACCAGGTGCGGCACACGCTGTTGCGATGGACGCCGGACGGGCTGGCGGTGAGCGTGCGATGAGGAGAACGACGATGACAACCGCGACGATGAGGACCGCGACGGTGCGGGCACTACGGGCAGCGGGGCTCGACCCGGGCGACACCGCGGCGGTCGTGGCCCGTGCGCTGGAGGAGGACTTCCGGTACGGTACCGACGTGACCAGCGCGGCAACGGCGCCCGCGGGGGCGCGAGTGACCGGGGACGTGGTGGCGCGGCAGGCGGGCGTCATCGCCGGGCTGCCGGTCGCGCTCGTCGTCGCGGACCTGGTCGCGGCCGCGGGACCCGCGGAGCACGCGCGGCCGGCGCCCGGGGCAGATGAGTCGATCACGGTCGAGCTGCTGCGCGCGGACGGGGACCGGATCGAGGCGGGGGACGCGGTGCTGCGGGTCAGCGGGCTGGCCGCCACCGTGCTCGGGGCCGAGCGCACCCTGCTCAACTTCCTCACCCACCTGTCCGGCATCGCCAGTGCCACCCGGCGGTGGGTGGACGCGGTAGCGGGCACGGGGGCGGCGATCCGGGATACCCGCAAGACCACGCCGGGGTTGCGGCTGCTGGAGAAGTACGCGGTGCGGTGCGGCGGGGGCGTCAACCACCGGATGGGGCTCGGCGACGCCGCCTTGATCAAGGACAACCACGTGGCCGCGGCGGGCGGGGTGGCGAAGGCGATCGCGGCCGTCCGGGACTTCGCTCCCGATGTTCCGCTTGAGGTGGAGTGCGATACTCTCGCGGAGGTCCGGGAATCTCTCGGGGCCGGCGCGCGGTTCATCTTGCTGGACAACATGTCGCTGGACGCGCTGCGCGCCGCCGTGGCGGAGGCGCGGCGGTACCCGGGCGTCCGCCTGGAGGCTAGCGGCGGGCTCCAGCTGGCGACAGCCAGGGATGTCGCCGCGTGCGGCGTGGACTACCTCTCGGTGGGCGCGCTAACGCACTCCAGCCCGGCCCTCGACCTGGGGCTGGACTTCGCATGAGCTAGACGAGAGGTGTCACCGTGACGGTCGCTGAAGTTGGGGTTGCGCGCGGGGTGAGCGCGGAAGCCGGGCGGCGGCGGACGTTCGCCGTCATCAGCCACCCGGACGCGGGCAAGTCCACGCTGACCGAGGCCCTGGCGCTGCACGCGGCGGCGATCAACCAGGCGGGCGCGGTGCACGGCAAGGCGGGGCGGCGCGGGGTCACCTCCGACTGGATGGCCATGGAGAAGGACCGCGGCATCTCGATCACGTCGGCGGCCTTGAAGTTCGACTACGGCGGGCACGTCCTGAACCTGCTTGACACGCCCGGTCACGCGGACTTCTCCGAGGACACCTACCGGGTGCTGGAGGCCGTGGACTGCGCGATCATGCTGCTGGACTCGGCCAAGGGCCTGGAGCCGCAGACGCTGAAGCTGTTCGACGTGTGCCGGTCGCGGCACGTGCCCGTCGTGACGTTCGTGAACAAGTGGGACCGGCCCGGCCGCGAGCCCCTGGAACTTCTCGATGAGATCGAGCAACGGATTGGGCTGCGGCCCACGCCGGTGAACTGGCCGGTCGGGATCGCGGGGGACTTCCGGGGGCTGATCGAGCGGTCCTCGGGGGTCTACACCGCCTACACGCGCACGCCCGGCGGTGCCTCCAAGGCGCTGGAGGAGGTGTTCGACGTCGTCGGCGCGCTGGCCCGGGAGGGCGGCGCCTACGAGGCGGCGGCGGAGGAGATCGAGCTGCTGTCGGAGATCGGCGCCGACTTCGACATGCCGTCGTTCCTGGCCGGGGAGTCATCGCCGGTGCTGTTCGGCGCGGCGCTGCCCAACTTCGGGGTGCGCAGGCTGCTGGACGCGATGTGCGCCCTGGCGCCCGCACCGCTGCCGCGAGCCTCGGCCGCCGGGGAGCCCCGGCCGGTCGACGCGCCGTTTTCCGGGCTGGTCTTCAAGGTCCAGGCGAACATGAACCCGGCGCACCGGGACCGGGTGGCGTTTGTGCGGGTGTGCTCCGGGCGGTTCGAGCGGGGCATGGTGCTCACCCACGCCGCGACTGGCCGGCCGTTCGCGACGAAGTACGCGCAGGAGATGTTCGGCGCGGAGCGGGAGACCCTGGACGTGGCGTTCCCCGGCGACGTGATCGGCTTGGTCAACGCGACCGCGCTGCGGCCCGGGGACACGCTGTACGCCGAGGTGCCGGTGGAGTTCCCGCCGATCCCGTCGTTCGCGCCGGAGCACTTCGCGGTCGTGCGGTGCAGGGACGCCGGGAAGTTCAAGCAGTTCCGGCGGGGCATCGACCAGCTCGACACCGAGGGCGTGGTCCAGGTGCTGTCGTCGGACCTGCGCGGGGACCAGGCGCCGGTGCTCGCGGCGGTCGGCCCGCTGCAGTTCGACGTGGTGCTGCACCGGCTGGAGCACGAGTTCGGCGCTAAGTCGGAGCTGGCACACCTGGACTTCGAGCTCGCGCGGCTGACCGACTCCGGGGGCCAGGAGGCGCTGAAGGGGCTGCGCGGGTGCGAGGTGCTGACCCGGCGGCTGGACGGCGCGCTGCTGGCCCTGTTCGCCGACAAGTGGCGGCTGAACGCGATCGCGCGCGACCATCCGACGGTGACGCTGGAGCCACTGCTGGCGGGGACCGTCGCCGCGTAGCGGCGGCGCCGGTCCCCGGTGATCGCGCCCGCTACTTGGGGGTGCGGGCCACGTCGATCTGGTCGTAGTCGCCGTAGGGGTTGCGGACGCCGCCGCCGCCGGACCACTGCCACATCAGCGCGTACGGGCTGGCGCTGGTCACCCCGCCGAAGAACCGGGCGCAGGCCCCGGTGCCGCCGGACAGGCACCAGCCGGACGGGCGGGCGCCGAGGTTGGCCGTCTCCGGCTCGTAGGTCCACTCGTAGGTGTTGGGGATCTGCGACGCGGTCCCGGTGCCGAAGATCGACGTCCAGATGCCGGGCTCGGAGTAGACGCCGACCTTGTACTTGGAGTGCGTCGTGATGTACCTGGCGAACCCGTCGAACTCGGCCCGGTCGATGGCGGCCGCGATGTGCTGTTGCTTGACGACCCCGCTGCACGGGCTGGTGTAGGCGTTGTTCCAGCCGTTGTCGGGCGCGGGCTTGATGCCCGGCTGCTCGATGTCGGCCCAGACCACGGGGTAGGTCACGTGGATCTTGGCCATCGCGGCGAGGGTTAGCGACGCCTGACGGACGCCCCAGTTGTACGCCGCGGAGGGGGTGTTGTTCCAGTGCGGGTCAACGCCCGGGCCCCCCAGGTACCAGTACACGCCGGTGCCGATACCGATGTTGTGGTGGATGAAGTTGTCGTTGGCCTGGGCGCCGTTCGTCGGCGCGTAGGCCAGGAAGTTGCCGGTGCTGCAGCTCAGGAAGCGCGCCCAGTTGCCGGCCATCCCGATGTAGCCGCCATAGTTGCCGGATAGGTGCGTCATTGGCCACACGGCCGTGGGTGACGAGCGGGTGATGGGCACCGGCCAGCTGTCCGAGCCGTAGCTGAAGCCCGCGGGGTTGGCCGCCGCGGCCGCGCTGGCCGCCGTGCCGCCGGCGCTGGCGGCGCTCGCCGCGACTGCGCCCGCGGTTCCGCCGCCGACCAGGAGCAGGCTCAAGGTGGTGATGGTGAACGTTCGGCTGAGCCTTTTCATCGTGCTCCTACGCGCTGTCGGTCTTCTGTCATAACTCTACAGACGACGCCGGGGCACGCCCGGTTGGATCATAGGCCCGCGCTATGGCAGCAGGTCCCGGGCCGCGCCCGGCACCTGCTGCCGCGCGGCTGCCGCCTAGAAGCCCGTCGCGGTGATGGCGGCGTTGCGGACCAGGTGGTTGTCGGTCTTGGAGCCGGTGGCGGCGGTGACCGCCAGCAGCATCTTCGCCGGCAGGGTCCCCATGGGCCGGTGCAAGAGCCGGGTCCCGTCGATGGACACGCTCAGCACCGAGGCCTGCACGGTGATCGTGACGGTGTGGGTCCCGACGCGCAGCGGCGGCACCGCGCCGCTGTATTGCCGCAGCGTGGGCTGCCCGTTCGTGGTTCCCGAGGTGATGGCGATGTAGTTGTCGGACGGGGCGCCGGCGGGCTGGTAGGTGCTCAGCACCACTGCGATGGAGGGCAGCCCGGCCAGGCCGAGCCCGGCCCCGGCGGTGCCGATCGCGGTGGGGCTCGTGGTCGGCGTCAGCAGGGCGAAGCACATCCCGTTGGCGCCCGTCCCGCCGCCGATCTGGATGTTGAAGGTCGCCGAGATGTTGGCCGTGCTGACCGCCCGCGGGTAGATGACCGTGCCCCGCTGGTTCACGGCCGCGTGGGTGAGCCAGGTGTCCGAGCCGTGCAGGGCCGCCCCGTTGTAGGACCAGCCGCCGCCCGGCGGCGGCACCGGCCCGATCCCGGCCGATATCGCCACGCCGGAGACGGCGTGCACGTCGGTCGCGCTGCCGGTGGCGGCGGTGAACGCGGGCATGACGATCGCGGGCAGGGACGGGAAGGTGGCCTGCACGGCCTGCTTGCCGTCCACGGTCACCGTGATCGTCTTGCCGGACATGGCCACCCCGATCCTGTGGGTCCCGCTGCGCAGGTTGGGTATCGCGGTGGAGTACGGGCCGATGCGCAGCAGCCCGGCCGACGTCCCGGTCGAGAAGCCGACGAAGTTGGCGGCCGGGAAGCCGGCGTCCTTGCGGGTGGCGAGTACGACGGCCACCCCGTGCAGCCCGCCGAACCCGAGGAACTGCCCGGCGCCGCCGAGCGCCGACGCCGTGTCGGACGGGCTGATCAGGGCGAAGGTCATGCCGTCGGCG
Source organism: Streptosporangiaceae bacterium (assembly GCA_025935815.1). GTDB lineage: Bacteria > Actinomycetota > Actinomycetes > Streptosporangiales > Streptosporangiaceae > Trebonia. The sequence goes on along the minus strand of JAICUO010000093.1, from coordinate 3,450 downwards.
CCGCTGCCGCCGGATAGCCGCGCGGTGAACGTCGCCCGCAGCCCGTTGCTGGACAGCCCCTCGTTGTAGACCGCGCTCCCGGCCTTAGCGGCCAGTGCCGGGGTGAGCACCAGCGTGGTGCCCGACATGGCGGCGCTCCCGTTCGCGGTCCAGCCGCCGCCGGGCGAGGGCACGACGACGCCGGAGGCCTGCGCGGCCCCCGTGCCGCTGACGGTGATCGTTACCGTCCGGGCGGGGTTGTGGCCGTCGGTCACGGTGACGGCGTACTGCCCGGTGAAGGTGCCCTTGCTTTGCGGGGTGAAGGTGACCGGCACGGTGATGGAATCGTCGGGGTTGATGCCCAGGCCGATCGCTACCGGCACCGGCGCCCCGAACGGCACCCGGGGCCCGGTGAAGCCAGTCACGGTGAGCGGCAGGTTGCCGGTGTTGGTCAAGGTGACGTCGGCGCTGACCGACTTGCCGAGCGCCACGGCGCTGAAGCCGACCGAGGTCCGCGACGCCGTGAGCGCGCCGGCGCCGGCCACGCTGGCGCCCGACAGCGGTACCGACACCGCTGTCCCGTCGGAGTCGGTGACGGTGAAGGAGCCGGCGTCGGTCGAGGTCACCTGGGTGGGCTTGTAGGTCACCGTCACCGTCGCGGCCTGGCCGGGCTGCAATACCGTGCCCGGCGACAGCCCGCTCATGGTGAACGGGGCCGCGGGCGCCGTGACCGAGCTCACCGTCTCCGCGGTGGTGCCCGTGTTGACGATGTCAGCCGGGAACGACTGCGAGCTTCCCACCGGTACCGGGCCGGTGTTGGGGTCGAAGCTGGCCCCGGTCCCGTTCGCCCCGAAGGCGAGCGTCGCCGGGTAGGCGGCCAGGCCGGGCGCGGCGCCCACGCCGGCCAGCGGGATGCTGACCGTCGCGAATCCCTGCACGTTCGTCGTCAGGTCCAGCGACCCGGTGACCGAACCGGTGGCGGTGGGCGTGAACGTGACCGGGACGGTCAGCTGCTGGCCCGCGGTCAGCGACACCGGGAAGCCGGCCACGGGGGTGCCGTTGACGCTCGGCGTGCCCAGCGTGAACGGCGACGGCGTCGCCGACGAGGTGCCGGTGATCCCGGCGACCTGCAGGTCCTGCGTGGCCGCGATCGTCTCGGTGACCGTCTTGGCCGGGCCGCTGATCCCTACCGCGCCGAAGTCGGCCTGCTTGCCCAGCAGTGGCATCGCGTTGGAGGCGCCGAAGCCGTACACGACGCCGCGGGTGGTGTCGGTGCCGTCGCTGCGGCTGCCCACGTAGACGCGGCCGGAGTCGGTGGCCGCCACCGCGAACTTGGCCGCCTGGCCGACCGGCGCGGACCAAATCTGGGGCAGCGTGGCGCTGCCTGCCCGCGGCACCGCCAGGAACGCCTCCAGCCGGCCCACGCTAGTGGAGTTGGGCGCGGCCACCTCCCACACGATCGCCGACGCGGGATCGGTGCCGCTGGAGGTGATGACCGGCGAGCCGGAGGAGTAACCGAACACGCCGGGGGAGTTGGCGACGTCCCGGAGCACCGGGGTGGTCGGGTTCGACCCGTCGAACTTCAGCACGCGCAGGAAGTCGTTGACCCCGGAGTAGTACACGTAGTCGTTGCCGCCCGAGCCGGCGAAGGCGGCCGGGTGACCCCACTGGCCGCCGTAGGCGCCGCTCTTGCTCACCGGCTTGTCGGTGGTGGCGTTGCGCCCGCCGAGGGCGTGGGTGTCCAGCAGGAACACGCGGCCGTCCTTTCCGGACTGCACGAGCAGGCCGGGGTGCGCGCTCGTGCCGAACGGCAGGCCGACGGGGCCGCCGGAGCCGAAGTCGGTGTCGGCGGTGTCGAGCATGGGGGCGTTGGCCGGGCTGAAGAAGTCACCCGCGGTCAGCGTCCCGTTGGCGTTCACGCTGAGCCGGACCACGGAGTCGCCGAGCTCGGACGGGGTCGGGCTGCCCGGTCCCGGGGGCGGTGAGACGCCGTTGCCGGTAGTCAGGAAGATCCGGCCCGGCCCGTCGGACATCAGGCCGCCGCCGGCGTGCCAGATGCCGCCCCGGTCCTGGGCCGACCCGGTCTCGGCGGCCCACAGCGTCTGCGCGTGATCGGTGGTGTGCACGCCGGAGACGTAGCCGAGGTAGTTCCCGCCGTCGCAGTAGGAGCCGTAGGCGGTGTAGATCCAGCCGTTCATCAGCAGCAGGCCGGTGCGCTGGCGCTCCAGCGCCGGGTTGAACGTCAGCTTGGGCGCGTTGGTCGGCGCCCCGCTGATCGTCTTGCTCCACTGGATCGCGCCGGTCGCCGCGTCGAGCGCGAACAGGTTGACCGCGGGCGTCTTGGTGCTCTCGTTTCCGCCGGTGGTGACCGCGACGACGTACAGCGCCTGCGTGGCCGGGTCGTAGACCGGGGTGCTGGTGATGCCGACCAGCGGGCTCAGGTCACTGCAGCCGATCGCGGTGGACAGCCAGGGCGTGCCGATCGTCTTGCTCCACTGGATCGCGCCGGTCTCGGCGTTCAGGCTGTACACCGTGTCGTTCTCGGTGGCCACGATCACGCTGCTGCCGGGCGCGGTGGTGGCCGTGCCGGGGGTGTCCACCACCAGCGGCTGGGCGTACACCTGCCCGTCCACGTGGGTGGCGAACAGCTGGCCGAAGCGGCCGCTGCTGACCGTCGCCGGTGATAGGCCGGGCTCTTTGGAATCCCACCCGTCGCGCAGCAGGTTCTGCGAGACCGTGGTCACGTCCTGGGGGCGAATCCCCGCCGACGCGAACTGGACGGTGGCCATGGTGCTGGTCAGCACCACCGCCACGGCGATAAGGCACTTTGCGACCCGCATGCGCGCTCCCCTGGGCAACCACGAAGTGCCGTCCAGATTCGCACACTTAACTGGGATTTCAACTAACCGTGGCCAATTCGATACAGCGTTTCTTCTTAGTCCGCTATGCGAAGCTGGCCGCCGAGATCGCGGCGTTGCGGACGAGGTGCAAGTCGGTGACGGAACCGGTGCTGGCGGTGTAGGCGACCAGCGCCTTCGACGGCGCCGAGACCGCCTGGGCCAGCTCCGTCACGCCGTCGATCGCGACGGTGAGCGTCCCGCTGACCAGGCTCACCGTGACCCGGTGGCTGCCGGCCCGCAGTGACCCCACCGCCTTGGTGGCGATGAACGTCGGCACCCCGGACGACGAGCCGGCCGAGATGGCGACCCAGTTGCCCGCGGGCGTGCCCGGCAGCTGCTGGGTGCCCAGCACGACCGCGACACCGCTCAGCCCGGCCCAGCCGAGCCCCTGGCCGGCCGCGCCGAGCGAGGTCGCCTTGGCGGTGGCCGCGTTCAGCAGGGCGAGCGTCAGGCCGTCGCCGCCGGTGCCCGAGGTCAGCTGGGCGTCGAAGCTCGCGGTGAACTTGCTGGTCGCCACCGCGCGCGGGTACACGACCGACCCCGCCTGGTTGGCGGCGACCGGGGTGAGGCT
>JAICUO010000844.1 GCA_025935815.1 Streptosporangiaceae bacterium | reverse complement strand
CGGTCCCGGCCGGGGCGGCGGTCCCGGCCGGGGCGGCGGCCGTGTTCGTCGCCAGTGGGCGTCCCGCCACCCCTACTGGCCGATCTTGAGGATGCGACGGGCGTTCCCGGACAGGAACTTCGGCCAGACATGGTCGCGGAACGGGACGTGCGGCATGTCGGCGAAGATACGCTCCAGGGTTAGTCCCATGGGGAAGTAGCCGGCGTAGATGACCTTGTCCGCGCCGCGGGTGTTGGCGTAGTCGATGATCGCCTTCGGGTAGTACTTCGGGGCGAACGCTGAGGTCGAGTAGTACAGGTTGGGCCACTTGAGCATGAGCTTGGCGGCGAGCTGCTCCCATGGCTCGCAGCCGTGCCTGGTCACGAAGACCAGCTCGGGGAAGTCGTACATCACCGTGTCGATCCGGGCGACCTCCTGCGGCGCGAACTTCAGCCGCGGCCCGGGGACGCCAGCGCAGCAGAAGATCGGGATGCCGAGGTCCACGCAGGTCTGGTAGACCGGGTACATCTTCGGGTCGTCGATCGCGACCTGCGGGGACGCGCCCGCCGGGAAGGCGCCGACCGCGCGGATGCCGAACTCGTCAAACTCGCGCCGGATCTGCCGGACCGTGCCGCTGACGTCGTTGGGGTCAGCGATGCTCCCCGACGGCACGAAGCGGCCGGGGTGCAGCTTCAGCGCCCGCCGCGACGTCTCGTCGCCGACCCCGATCATCCCGATCTCAACGCCGTGCCGGTCCATCTCGTGCACGGTGACCGCGACCGGGTCATCGGTCGGCAGGTCGTGCGGGACGTCCTTGAAGATGTATTCCACCGGGAACCGCATGTCCTCGGACGCCTGGTCCTTGGTCTGCCTGCGGATGAAGTCGTAGACGGCATTCCCCGCCTGCGGGAAGCCGATCATCGTGTCCACGATCTCGATCCCGGACGGCATGCCCATGTTCGCGACTCCCTTAGCTAGCGCGGCAGGCCGAGGACCTGCTCGCCGATGACGTTCAGCTGGATCTCCGCAGTGCCGCCGCCGATCAGCTGCGGCGGGACGCTCAGGTAGTCGTGGGACGGGCCGGTCAGCACGGCGGCCGCGGCGCCGTGCCAGTCCAGTACCGCGCGCCGCAGGCGGGCGGCGTTGGCCGCCGAGATGACCTTGAGCACGCTGGCTTCCGGGCCGGGTTGCAGGCCGGCGATCTGGCGCAGCAGCAGCCGCTGGCTCATCGCGGCGAAGGCCAGCGCGTCGGCGGTCAGCGCGCCGGCCTCGGCGAGCACCTCGTCGGGGACCGGGCCGGGCAGGTCGCCGAGGAAGGCCGACGGGAGGCGGCGCGGCGCCGTTCCATGAGAGACACTGCCCTGGGAGATGTTGACGCGCTCGTTGCCGAGCGTGGTGCGGGCCAGCCGCCAGCCATCGCCGGGCGCGCCGACTAGCCGCGCGCCGGGGACGAAGACATCGGTGAGGAACACTTCGTTGAAGAGATAACCGCCGTTGGCCTCGCGCAGCGGGCGCACCTCGACCCCGGGGCTGCGCATGTCGACGAGGAAGTAGCTGATGCCCTGGTGCTTGGGGGCCAGCGGGTCAGTGCGGGCCAGGCAGATCGCCCAGTCGGCCTGCGCCGCGATCGACGTCCACACCTTCTGGCCGTTGATGACCCAGCCGCCGTCGGCCGCCTCCGCGCGGGTGCGCAAGCTGGCCAGGTCCGAGCCGGCCTCCGGCTCGGAGAACAGCTGGCACCAGGTGATGTCGCCCCGCAAGGTGGCGGCGACGAAGAACTCCCGCTGCTCGGGGGTGCCGTGCGCGAGGATGGTGGGCAGCGCCCACTCCCCCACGATCGTCGACGGCTGGGCCAGCCCCGCCCGCGCGAACTCCTGGGCGATCACGACCTGGGCGGCCGGGCCGGCGCCGATGCCGTGCGGGTGCGGGTAGTGCGGGGCCGCGAGGCCGCGGGTGGCCAGGAAACGGCGCTGCTGGCCAGGGTCGGCGATGCGCGCGGCCTCGGCCAGAACCGGCGCCACGCTGGCCCGCAGGCCCGCGGGCTCGTCCACGAGAGGCAGGTCATGATGGCGCGCGGTGGCCCGCGACAGGCTCGTCAGGCGCTTGCGCCAGGCGCCGGCCGGGCCCAGGAGCGCGGCCAGGCTCATCGCGCGCCGCCAGTACAGGTGGGCGTCGTGCTCCCACGTGTAGCCGATTCCGCCGAGCAAGGTGATGGTGTCCAGGGCGATGTCGACCGCGGCCGGCGGCCCGAGGACGGCGGCCACCGCGGCGGCCAGCGCGAACTGCCGCTCGCCGTCCTGGCCGGCGACGGCGGCGTCCCACGCGACGGCCGTGAGGAGCTCGGTGCGGGCGTACAGCCGGGCGCACTTGTGCTTGACCGCCTGGAAGGAGCCGATGGGGGCGCCGAACTGCTCGCGCACCTTGGCGTAGGCGAGGCCGGCCTGCTGGCACCAGCGGGCCACGCCGGCCGCCTCCGCCGCGAATAGCGCCGTGGCCACGTCGCGAACCTGGTCCGTCGTGGCCGGCAGCAGCCGGTCGCCGGGGACGAGGAGGTCATCCAGGCTTACCGTGGCGATGTCGCGGGTCAGGTCGACCGGCTCGCCGGGCGTGATGACGGCGTCGCCGAGCAGGCACCCGTCGAGGATGAACCAGAGGGCCCCGCCTTCGAGGTCCCCGCCGTGGACGGCATCGTCGGTCTCGGCCCCGAGGATGAGGATCTGGGCGCTGGCCGCGCCCAGGACCGGGGCGCTGTGTCCGGTCACCCGCCAGCCGCCCGCGGCGCGGGTGGCCCGCAGCCCGGACGGCGCGAGGGCGCTCGCGGCCGTCGCGCCGCTGGCCAGCGCGGGCAGCAGCCGCCGGGCGAGCGCCCGCGGTGCCCGGGCGGAGATCAGCTGGCTGGCCACGACGGTGGGCAGCAGCGGGCCGGGCAGCAGCCCG
>JAICUO010000169.1 GCA_025935815.1 Streptosporangiaceae bacterium | reverse complement strand
CGGGGACCCTTGCATGACGACCGCGCGGGCGTACTCCTCGGTCTGCAGGAGGCCGGGCACGAACTGCACCTCATACACGCGGATCAGCGTGGCCGCTTCCTCAAGGCCCACGTACACCTGGAACCAGTCCGGGACGACCTCGCGGTACTTCTGCCACCAGGGCGTCGCGTTCGCCTCGCGAGTCAGCTGGACCAGCTGGTCCTTCTGCTCGCCGGCGACGTGGTACAGGTCGAGCAGGTCCGAGACGTCGCGCTCCTTGAACGACACCCGGCCAAGCTCCAGCCGGCTGATCTTCGAGCCGGAGGCGCGAATGTGGTAGCCAGCATCGTCTCGCGTGACGCCCGCGGTCTCGCGCAGTCGGCGCAACTGCGCGCCGAGCAGGATCTTCAGGACCGTGGGGTCGCCAACCGAGGACCCGCCGCCGGGCGTGCTGACGGTCATGGCGCCCTCCCCTCGGGCCCCCGACCGGGCCGGTGCTCCCCCCTCACCTGCACTTCTTCACCACCCAACCGCTCCGACGCGCGTGCCTTCTGCACGCGCATCCGCGCTGGCGCGCGCGATGACCCGAGCATGATATCGCGGGATGCGGAACAAGAGCGAGATCATCCCAATAGTGGTGAAGATAGACACTTGAGACAGATCCGCACGCATCTTTTCCGCCTCGCCCGCGGGCGAGCTGTCCTGTTTTCCGCCATGCTAGCGGCGCTGGCGGGCCGGCGTGCCCGGTACCCCGCTATGCTCTGAGGATCAGCGCGCAATGTAAGGGCACTCCATGTTCAAGTCATTCACGAGCAGCGACACCAAGCCAGCCGCGAAGGGCGCCGCGGGCTCCGCGGCCACGCCAGCGCCGCCGGAGACCGTGTCGCGCGCCGTCCGGTTCATGTTCGCCGGCGCCGCCGCCAGCTTCGTGTGGGGTCTGTACCTCATCATCGTGACCGTGTCGTCGCGCAGCGCCGCGCTCGCCGCCAACAACTCCCTGTCGGCCGGGAAGCGGATGACCCCCAGCCAGTTCAACTCGGCGTTCACCGGGATCGTCATCTATTACGTCGCGCTCACCCTCGCGTTCGTCGCCCTGTGGATGTGGATGGCGCGGATGAACAAGGCCGGGCGGAACTGGGCGCGGATCACCTCAACGGTGCTGTTCGCCGTCTGGACGTATGAGGCCTACCGGAGCATTACCGCACTGAGCACTTGGATCGTCCTTGGCCTCATGATCATCATGCTGGTTATCTGGGGGGCCGGCCTCGGCGCGCTCTACTACCTATGGCGGCCGGAGTCCAAGGCCTACTTCAAGCCCGCGGCGCGGTAACGGCGAATTATAACAGTTACATAACCACACCGGAAGGGTCGTGAACCACTTTCCGGCGCGGGACGTCTGTCTCAGTGAGGCCCGGCGAAAGCGGGGCGCCGGGCCTCGTAAATTTAACTTCCCTCCTCTGGACGAAACACTCACCTAGGCGTAAGCAAAGGAGAGGCGCGTCTGGGATCGCGCGAGAGGTCCAGACCCTTACCTGGGAGGGGAGCCCTGTGGCGCACGCATGGATGCCGGGAGCACGACGCATCCGAGCGGGGGCGGACGGCGGACCGCTGCAGGGAGGCGCACCCCGCGCGGTGTGGCTAACGCTGGGAACCGCGCCAGGCTCAGTCTCGGTCCAGTCAGCCGCGGCGCGGCTGGCCGCCGAAAAGCGCCCTTGCCATCTCATCTGGGATCCGACGACGGGCGAGATCGCGCAGCTGATCTCCATCTTGCGGGCCGGGTGCGCGCTCGGGGCCGCCGAGCACCTCGCCCCGCTCACCGTGCCCGCCGCGCGCGTCCCGCATAGCAGCATCCGGGGCGCCGAGGCCGCCGACGTCAACGCCGAGGGCCGGGTCTGCGTGCAGATCGGCGTCCTGGGCCACCCCGGCGACCCGTTCACCCGCGGCCCGCTCACCGGCGTCAGCGTGATCGTGAACTGGCTCGACTCCTGGGGCATCCCCCGCCGGTGGCCCGCCGGGCGCCCCCCCGACCACTACGACGGCGGCCCGCCCGCCGACGTCCCCGGCCCGGACGCGAGCCGCGCGCTGTGGGCGCTCGGCGGCCACTTCGGCGCCTCGCAGGTCCCCGGGTGCGCGAGCCACGGCCCGGGGGGGATCGACACCGACCTGCTCACCGGGACGCACATTCGCCATGTCCACCAGCGAGAATCACGCCATCCGCTGCCGTCGGCGGCCCTGGCGATCCCAGCCTTAGAACTCGCGGCCGGGATGCCGGGCACTCCCGATTCCCCCGTGAGTCATTTCCGCGGCTATTGCCAGCGCGGGACCGGCATTTGACGTCGTCGGACCAGCCTCCGGGCAGGACATGCGGCCGGCCGCAGCCTCCCACTTGCCGTTGATTGTCTGACGATCTTATAGTCAGACCACGACCGGGGATCCCGACGGCGAGGGAGCTTTCGTGCCCGATTCAGCGCTGAGCGTCATACAGGTGCAGTACGGGGAACGGGTGACCCGCAAGAGCGTGGTCCTGCACGACTACCAGAGGTACGGACAGCCGGATGCCGACCTGCAGATGGACTACAACTTCTGGGTCATGCGGTCCTCGGACCGGACCATCCTGCTGGACACCGGCTACGACATCTCGGCGCGGGACTGGCTGGGTGAGATCAGCGTCGTTCCCACCCCGGACAGCCTGCGGCTGCTCGACATCGACCCCGCCGCCGTCGACATGGTCATCACCTCGCACTTCCACTACGACCACATCGGGTACCTGGGGCTGTTCACGAACGCGCAGGTCGTCTCCGGGCAGGCCGAATACGACTACTGGTTCGGCAAGTGGCGCGACAACGCCCTCGACGGCGAGTTCACCATCCCCGAGCACCTGGAGGCGGTACGCCGCGCGGAAGGCGACGGCCGGCTCCGGCTGGTCAGCGCGGAGGCCGAGGTCTTCCCGGGGATCACCGTCTACCCGGTCGGCGGCCACTGCCCGGGCGAGTTGCTGACGCTGGTGCGCAGCGCGAGCGGCCCGAAGATCATGGCGGCGGACGCGGCGCACTTCTACGAGCAAGTCGAGAACGAGTGGCCGTTCTTCGCGTTCACCTCGCTGACCGAGATGAAGGCGGCCTTGGCCTTCATCAACAAGCTGGCGGCGGAGACCGGCGCCGAGGTCATCCCCGGCCATGACGGGCGGGTGCGGGACAAGCACCCGTCGCTGCCCGGGCCCGCCAGCCGCATCGCCACCGTCCTTGGATAAGCACAAGGCTCGAAATGATCCTCGGGAGCACCGGATGTCACTGACGCCGCGCCAGCAGCAGATCAAGGACGAGTTCATCAAGGTCCGCGGGACCTGGGGCGAGGCCTGGGAGGACATCCTGCGGCTGGACCCGGAGTTCCTCGCCGCCTACCTGAAGTTCTCCGCCGTCCCGTGGCGCAAGAACCACCTTGACGACAAGGTCAAGGAGCTCATCTACATCGCGGTCGACGCCAACGCCACCCACATGTACCTGCCCGGCGTCCGCCAGCACATCGCGGCCGCGCTGCGCCTGGGGGTCACGCCGCAGGAGGTCATGGAGGTGCTGGAGCTCAGCGCCACGCTGGGCATCCACGCGATGAACATCGGGGTGCCGATCCTGGTGGAGGTGCTCCAGGAGAAGGGCCTGCGGACCGGGCCGGCGCCGCTGACCGAGTACCAGGAGGAGATCAAGGCGGAGTTCACCGCGACCCGCGGCTACTGGCACTCGTTCTGGGACGAGATGCTGGAACTGGATCCGGAGCTGTTCGCCGCCTACACCGAGTTCTCCTCCCACCCCTGGCATCACGGCACCCTCGAGCCGAAGGTAAAGGAGTTCATCTACATCGCGTTCGACACCGCGGCGACCCACTTGTACGTCAAGGGGCTCAAGCTGCACATCGAGAACGCGGTCGGGTACGGCGCCACGGCGCAGGAGATCCTCGAGGTCATGGAGATAGCCAGCGTCCTCGGCATCCACGCCGTCACCTCCGCGGCCCCCATCCTCGCCGAGCTCGCCGCCGAGCCCGGCGCAGGAGATTCTGTAGTATCGTCCGACGATTTTTCGGAGTAGCCTTCCTAGTCGGTGCATGTCAGACCACGCGAGGGGCGGGCGATCGATGACGACTGCGGTACTGGTGCACGGCGGCTGGCATAGCGCGTCGTGCTGGGACCTGGTCCGGGCCGAGCTGTCAGCCGACGGCATCGCGTCGGTGGCGCCCCAGCTCCCCATGACGTCGACCCTGGACGTTGACGCGGCAGTGGTCCGGGAGACCCTGGACAGCCTCGGCGACGACGCCGTGGTCGTCGCGCACTCGTGGGGGGGCAGCCCGGTCACGCTGGGCGCGTCCGGCGCGCCCGGAGTCCGGCACCTCATCTACCTGGCCGCCTTCATGATCGAGGCCGGCCGGCCGGCGCCCGTGGACATGCGCGAGCTGCCGCCCATGGACGCCTTCAAGATCGGGCCCGAGATTTCCGTCGTGAACCCCGAGTACGCCTTCGACGCCTTCTACCACGACTGCGACCCGCAGGTGGCCGCCGAGTGCACAGCCCAGCTCCGGCCGTTCGCGTGCGCGGGATGGGACCTCGTCGAGACCTCAGTCGCCCCCGCGTGGAGCCTTTACCCGACGACCTACGTCGTCTGCGCGCAGGACCGGGGCGTTAACCCGGACGACCAGCGCGCCATGGCGGCCAAGGCAGGCGACGTCGTCGAGCTTCACACGAGCCACTCGCCGTTCCTCTCGCGTCCCCGGCAGGTGGCCGACATCATCGCCGAGCGCGTCCGCCGCTACTCCTAGAAGGGCAGACATGACGCCGCAGCAGATGTACGCGGAGACGGCGATCGGCCCCGACATCCCGATCGTCGAGGCGCATCACCACATGTGGCCCGGCGACCGGTACAACCGGGCCGACCTGGAGCGTGACATCAGCCAGGGCCATCGCGTCATCAAGACCGTCTTCATCGACTGTTCGGCGAACTACCGGACCGACGGCCCCGACCACCTGAAGCCGGTGGGCGAGACCGAGTGGGCGCTCTCCCAGCAGGGAGCCGACGGGATCTGCGCCGCCATTGTCGGCCACGTGAACATGTACCTCGGGTCGCGGGCCGGCGAGGTGCTGGACGCCCACCTGGAGGCGGGAGGCTCCTCGTTCAAGGGCATCCGGCACAACGTCGCCTGGGACCGCCACCCGGACACCAACAACGCCCTGCGCGGCGCGCCGGAATTCGCCCTGCTGGACCCGGCCTTCCAGGCCGCCACGGCGGAAGTGGCCAAGCGCGGCCTGGTGTTTGAGACCTGGCTGTACTTCAACCAGCTCGGCGACATGAAGAAGCTGGCGCAGGCCCAGCCGGACCTGCGCATCGTCTTGAATCATCTCGGCGGGCCAGCCTGCAACGGGCCGTACGCGGCTGACCGGCCAGGGATGCTGGCGCAGTGGCGGCGCAACCTGGCGGACCTGGCCGAGGCGCCCAACGTGTACCTCAAGATCGGCGGCATCGGCTACAAGTCGTTCGTCGAGCAGTCCGTTCTCGACGGGCCGCGGTCGTCTGAGTTCCTCGCCGAGTACTGGAAGCCCGAGATCTGCTTCGCCATCGAGGCCTTCGGCCCGCAGCGCGCCATGTTCGAGACCAACTACCCCGAGGACCGGCACCTGACCGACTTCGTCGTGCTGTGGAACACCTACAAGCGGATCGCGGCCGGCTTCAGCGCCGATGAGCGGTCGTGGGTGTTCGAGAAGGCGGCCAGGTCGCTGTACGGCATCTGAGCGGGGAACGCGCGAGATGGGACGCGACTTGGGCACTCCGGCGACCGCGGTGTTCGTCCACGGCGGCTGGCACGACGGGTGGAGCTGGCACCTGGTGCGCGAGCTGCTGGACGCGCGGGGCGTCCCGTCGGTCGCGCTGGACCTGCCGATGACGACGCTCGACCGCGACGCGGCGACGCTGGGCGCCGCGCTGGCCGGCATCGAGGGGGACGCGATCGTCATCGCCCACTCCTGGGGCGGCAGCGTCGCCACGCTCGGCGCGTCCGGCGCGCCCAACGTCAGGCACCTCATCTACATCGCCGCGGTCTTGACGGAGGCCGGCCGCCCGTCCCTGTCGCCGCCGCCCGCGGTTCCCGTCAAGGGCCGCGAGACGCTGCGGCCCAAGGTCATCATCGAGACCGACACGACGACCACCATTGACCGCGCGGTCAGCCTGGCGGCGTTCTACCACGACGTGGAGCCGTCGCTCGCCCGGCAGGCCGCCTCCCGGCTGCGGCCCTTCCAGAAGACCGGCTACGCCGTCATCGAGACCGACGCGGTCGCGGCGTGGCGGCTGATCCCGACGACCTACGTGGTATGCGCCGAGGACCGCATGATCCATCCCGATACCCAGCGTGAGATGGCGGCCGCGGCCGGGGCGGAGGTCCTCGAATGGCGCTCCAGCCACTCGCCGTTCCTCTCCCATCCCGACCTCGTCGCCGACCTGGTGGCGCGCCGCGCGTCGCCCGCGCCCGGCTGAGCTCCGCAGTGTGCCTTCCGCCGGGGCGGATAGCCCGGATTTTGGGGATACGCCTGATTGACGGTACTTCGGGACAGGACTAACGTCCCTCTCAGGTTGTACGACAAACCGACAGTCGCACAGTTCTGGGTACTCCCGCCAGGCGCTGGCGTCAACTCCCGCCTCAGGGATCCCAGTTGGGGAGGAACCTTCATGCCCGCTCAACCTGGCCCTCGACCCCATAGACCCTGGTCCCGCAAGGCCGCGATCGCGGTTCTCGCGGTGGCGCTATCGGCCTTGTCCGCGTGCGGCTCGTCCGCGGTCACCAGCGCCGGCGGCGGCTCATCGTCGTCATCGGCCGCCTCATCGGCGGCCTCATCGCCGGCGGCGGTCTCGACGTCGTCATCAGCGGCGGCGCCCGCGGGCGGCAGCAACACCGAGGTCGGCATCAGCGCGGTGCCAGCGGGCGCCCAGGCGAACTATGCCAATTACCAGCTGTACGCGAAGCTCTACCCGAACGCCTACCAGAACTTCACGCCCCCGACCGGGCCGGTCAAGTACTGCGAGAGCACGTTCTACCTCGGCAACACCTACCAGCAGGGGCTCACCGCCGCGTTCAAGCAGATGGTGAACCAGGAGGCATCGGCCGGGCACGCCCAAAGCGGCTTCATCGTCGAGAACTCCAACAACAGCACCGCTACCCAGGTATCGCAGTTCCAGAGCGAGATCCAAAGCGGCTGCAACGTGATCTTCATCGCCGCCGGCTCCACGACCGCCTTCTGCTCGCTGTTCCAGACCGCGATCTCCAAGAACGTCGTGGTGGTGTCGATGGACCCGGTGTACTGCAACAACGCGATCACCGTCTCCTTCGACGTCTACGAGAACTCCTACCAGCTCGCGGCCAACCTCTATAAGGGAATGAACTACCAGGGCAACCTGCTGGAAATCACCGGGGTGCCGGGCGTCGCCGACGCCGCGACGGCGAGCGCGGCCGCGGCCGCCGCCAGGCAGGGACACCCCGGCCTCAAGGTCGTCGGTAACTACACCGGCCAGTGGACGGCCTCCGTCGCCCAGACGGCGACCGCGCAGTGGCTGGCCAGCCACCCCGGCGTGAAGGTCGACGGGATCATCGACGCGGGCGCGATGGGCGTCGCCGCCGAGACGGCGCTGCAGCAGGCCGGGCGGCCGCTCGCCAAGGTGTCGCTGCAGGAGGGCGACTGCCAGGAGCTGGCGTTCGCGAAGGCGAACCCGTCACTGGTCACCTTCATGACCGACCAGGCCCCGGCGCCGGGCGCTTACGCGGCCATGAACGTCGCGCTGCGGATCCTGGCCGGGCAGCAGCCCGCGCTCGACACCATCCTGTACCCGATTCCCGGCCCGACCCCCGCGACATTCAATCAGTGGTACACGCCGTCGATGACGACGAGCAGCGCGTGCTTCGCCTCGCCGAAGCCGGCCCTCCCGGCGCTCACGACCTACCTCGGCCAGTTCTTCACCGGCGGCCAGGCTCCCGCGAGCTTCCCCGAGCCCTCGTGATCAAGGAATGACCGACCCGGATTCGATCCCTGCCCCTGACGGGCCGCCGGGGCTCGCCCCGGCGGCCCGTCAGCCGGCCGCCGGCGCCTCGAGGAAAGCCGCCGCCGCCAGCGCGGCCAACTTCACCAGCGCGCTGCCCTACCTGCTGGTGCCAGTCCTGTTCATCCTGTCCTTGACCTTCATCCCGGGGTACTTCAGCAAGGGAAGCATCGTCTCGCTGCTGATCTTGGCCAGCCTCCTCGGCTTGTCGTCCCTGGGGCAGACCATGACCATCATCGCCGGCGGGATTGACCTGTCGATTCCGGCGGTCATCGGGCTGTCTGACATCATCGTGACCCAGCTGTACTACCGGCACTGGTCACTGCCGGTCATCTTCCTCGCGATCGCGGCGCTGGCGATTCTCATCGGGACCATCAGCGCCGTGTCGTCGGTGCTCTTGCACGTGCACTCCCTCATCACGAGCTTCGGCATGAGCCTGGTGGTATCCGGGATCGCGCTGGAGTGGAGCAACGGCCAGACCTCCGGCGCGGTGCCCGGATGGCTGACGAGCGGCGTCTCCGCCATCGGCCACACCGGCCCGCTGCCGATTCCGCTGATCATCATCGTGTGGGCGGTCGCCTCGGTGCTGGCGGTGGCCTTCATGCGCTTGACCCGGATAGGGCGCGAGACCTACGCGCTCGGCGCTAATGCCGTGGCCGCCCGGCTGGCCATCGTCCGGTCGACCTGGACGCTGGTCGTGGTGTTCTCGGTATCCGCACTGTGCGCCGCCATGGTCGGGGTGTTCTTCGCCGGCTACAGCGGCATCCCCGACCCCACCGTCGGGGAGCCGTACTTCTTCCTGACCATCACCGCGGTCATGATCGGGGGCACGTCGCTGCTCGGCGGCCGCGGCGGGTACCTCCGGACCGTGATGGGCGCGCTGATCGTCGCCGAGCTGACCACCCTCCTGGTCGGGGTCGGCTTCAATGCCTCATTCCAGGAACTGGCCCTGGGCATCCTCGTCATCGCCTTGACCAGTTCCTACGGTCGGGAGCTGAAGGTTGCCGCGAAGATCTGAGCGCGGCCAGCCCGCGAAGGGGGGTACCCGGTGAATGCCGTCGCCGAAGCGAGCCGCCTCGTCATCCATGGCATGTCGCGGTCGTTTGGTGAGACGCGCGCCCTGACCTCGGCGAGCCTGCGGGTCCGCCCCGGGGAGATTCATTCCCTGGCCGGCGAGAACGGCTCGGGCAAGAGCACGCTGATCAAGATCCTCAGTGGCGTCCTGCGCCCCGACGCGGGGACGCTGACCTGGGAAGGCGACGTCCGCAAGCACCTCGGCAGCCCGAGCGGCGCCCAGCGCCTGGGCATCGCCACGGTATTCCAGGAGACGCTCGTCGCACCTGAGATGACCGTGCGCGACAACATCTACCTGGGCACCGACCGGCTTTTCCGGTACGGGCGCCGTAAAGGCGAGGAAGTCGCCGGCGCCCGGCAGGCGCTCGGCTACCTCGGCCTCGACGGCCTCGGCCTGGAGCGGCCGATGTGGACGCTATCACTGGCCGAACGGCAGCTGACGACGATCGCCCGGGCGATCATCCGCCCGTGGCGGCTGCTCATCCTCGATGAGGCCACCTCGGCGCTGGATGCCCAGCACCGGGACCGGCTATTCGACTACCTGCGGCAGGCCCGGTCCCAGGGAAAGTCGGTCCTGTTCACCTCGCACCGGATGGATGAGGTGCTGGGGCTGGCGGACCACATCACCGTCTTGCGGCAGGGCGCCACCGTCGCCACGATGGCGGTCAGCGAAGCCTCGCGCCGGGGCATCCTCGGCCACATGTCCGGACGGGCCGACATCATCGAGGTCATCAGCGCCGGGCCAGGTCCGGACGGCGCCGTGCGCGGTGATCGGCGGCGCCGTCCGGAGGCGCCGCCGCGGCCGGTCCTGCGCGTCGCCGGCCTGGCCCTGCGCGCCACGTCCGAGCCGATCACCCTGGAGGTCAGGGCCGGGGAGATACTCGGGCTGGCCGGGCTCGAGGGCCAGGGCCAGGTCGAGTTCGTGGAGTGCCTGGCCGGGCTGCGGCGGGCCGCCTCCGGTCACGTGCAGGCGCTCGGGGAAGGCGGGCAGGCCCGCGCCGTCCACAGCTACCGGGGCGCTAACCGGCTGGGCATCCGCTACGTGCCGCGCGACCGGCGGCATGAGGGCCTGTTCGGCCCGTTGTCGGTGTTCGACAACTTCGCGGTCACGCTGTGGAGTGACTTCAACCGGCTGGGGCTGCTGCGACGCCGGGTGGCCCGGAAGCGATTCGAGGAATTCACGCAGTCATCGCGGCTGGTCAGCGCGTCACCCGGGCGCCCGATCAGCATCCTGTCCGGGGGGAACCAGCAGAAGGTGCTGCTCGGCCGCTGGATCGCGATGCGGCCCCGCGTGCTGGTCGTCAACGACCCGCTGCGCGGCGTGGACGCCAACACCAAGGAAGAGCTCTACGGGTTGTTCCGCCGGCTGGCCGCCGACGGAGTGCCGATCGTCTTCCTGTCGACCGAGATCGTGGAACTGCTGACGCTCACCGACCAGATCGGGGTGTTTCATGAGGGAAGCCTCGTAGCGATGCTGCCCGCCGAGACGTCATCGGATACCGACGTCGTGGCCGCGATGTTCGGCGACGGCGATGGCTAGCGCCGTCTCCGGGCGGGCACGGCCGTCGGCGCTGCCCATTCCGGCGGTGCGGCAGGTCGTGCGGCGCAACAGCTACGCGGCGGTCCCGCTCGCGCTGCTCATCATCTTGTTCGTCGTCAACGCCGCCGTGCAGCCGCAGTTCCTGTCCCAGCAGAGCTGGGCGGCGTCCATGGCGGTGCTGTGCCCGACGGTGCTGACCGCGATGGCGGTGACGCTGCCGGTCTTGTCGGGCAATGGCGGGATCGACCTGTCGGTCGGCCCGCTGGCCGGGTTCATGAGCGTGCTGATCGCCGCGGTGCTGGTGCCCGCCGGGATCACCACGCCAGAGCTGATCATCCCCATCGTCATCGTGTTCGGGGCGCTGACCGGCGCCATCAACGGGTTCCTGGTCGCCTACGTCCGGCTGCCCGCCATCATCGCCACGCTGGGCATGTACCTCTTCTACCAGGGACTGGGCACGGAGGTCCTGCCCGAGGCGGGCGGCAGCGTCCCCGTCTGGCTGGTGAAGCTCAACGGCTCCTTCGGGCCGGTCCCGGCCGTCTGGATCGTGTTCGCCGTCATCGCGCTCATCTGGACGCTCGTGACGCGCGGCTCCTACCCGCGCAACTTGCTGGCCGTCGGCGGGGACGAGCGCGCCGCGTACACCGCCGGCGTGAACGTGGCGAGGCTGCGGCTGATCACCTACTCCATCGCCGGAGTGCTGGCCTGCCTGGCCGGCTTGATGCTCACCGGCCTCATCCAGTCCGGGGACGGCACGGTCGGCCCGCCCTACACGATCAGCGCGATCACGGCGGTCGCCCTCGGTGGCATCAGCCTGGCCGGCGGCCGGGGCGGGCTGCTCGGCGGCGCGCTCGGCGGCGGAGTGCTGTTCCTGATCCAGGAACTGCTGACCGACGCGCACGTGTCGGTCTTCCAGGTCAGCATCATCGACGGCATCGTGCTGATCTTCGCCTTGGCCCTCAACGGCACCGTCGAGCACCTGCGCAGGCGGTCATCGGCAGCGCGGCCCGGATGAGCGGGGCCATGGACGCCAGCCAGGCGTGGCTGGCGGAGATGTTCTCCCTGTCGGGGAAGGTAGCCCTGGTGACCGGCTCCCGCGCGGGACTCGGCCGGGCGATGGCGGCCGGGCTGGCCCGGGCCGGCGCGGAAGTGGTGCTGCACGGCCATCACGATGACCTCGGCGAGACCGAGGCGGAGATCGCGCGAGCGGGCGGCCGGTCGCGCCGGTGGGTCGCTGACCTGCTGGAGGTCGGCGCACTGGGGGCGCGCATCGATGACCTGCTGGCCCAGACGCGCGTCGACATCCTGGTCAACAACGCGGCGACGTTCATCCGCGAGCCCGCCCTCGAGCTGACCTTCGAGCGGTGGCGGGAGGTCCAGACGGTGAACCTGGACGCGGCGTGGCTGCTGTGCCAGCGCACCGGCGCGCTGATGGTCGAGCGCGGCGCCGGGAAGGTCATCAACGTCGGGTCAATGGTCTCGCTCCAGGGCGGGGTGAATCGCAGCGCCTACACGGCCGCCAAGCACGCGCTCGTCGGCCTCACGAAGGCGCTGTCGAATGAGTGGGCGCCCAGCGGCGTCCAGGTGAACGCCGTCTTGCCCGGCTACTTCAGGACCGGGCGGGACAGCCCCGCGTTCACCGACCCGGTGACGCAGGCGCGCGTCCCCTCTGGCCGCTTCGGCGAGCCGCAGGACATCGTCGGGAGCGTGGTCTTCCTCGCCTCCCGGGCGGCGGACTACATCACCGGGCACCAGCTGATCGTTGATGGTGGCTGGTACGCGCGTTAACAACCAGGCAGGCAAAGGCAGGCGGTTCAGTGCAGACAAGCGATCAGATTGCCGAGATGCTCTCCGCGTACGGCGTGAGTCATTTCTTCTTCGTCCCGGTCATCTTGCCGGAGGCGGTCAAGCGGATGAGCGAGCACGGCATCCTGCCCGTCATGACGCACGGCGAGAAGGCGGCCGCCTACATGGCCGACGGCTACGCGCGGATCAGCCGCAGGGTCGGCGTCTGCGGCGCCCAGGCGATCGGGTCGACGAACCTGGCGGCCGGGCTGCGCGACGCCTACATGGCCCGCACGCCGGTCGTCGCGCTGTCCGGCGTGCCTGACGAGCGGACCGCCTACCGCAACCTCTACCAGGACGTGGATGACCACGGGGCCTTCGAGGCGGTGACGAAGTGGAACGCCCGCGTGCCCGGCCCGAGCCGCATCCCCGACCTGCTGCGGCAGGCGTTCCGCACGGCCAGCTCCGGCGTGCCCCGGCCGGTGCACCTTGGCCTGGCCGGCCGGACCGGCAACATGGGCGACACCCCGGCCGAGGGCGTCACCCGCGCCGAGGCCCGGTACGGCAGGGCGCCGAGCGACCGCCCGCTGGCCGAGGCGTCGTCGGTCGCCGCCGCGGTGGCGCTGCTCGGGCAGGCCCGGCGGCCGGTCATCCTGGCCGGGAACGGCGTGGCCCGCTCGGGCGCCGCGCGGGAGCTGGTCACCCT
>JAICUO010000575.1 GCA_025935815.1 Streptosporangiaceae bacterium | reverse complement strand
GGGGACTTCTCCCGCGCGTGCAGGTAGTCGCCGGACAGCAGGCAGGCCCAGGTGGCCAGCGCCCAGACGGTGCCGCGGTCGGCGTACGGCGGCGCGAGGGCCTTCTCGGCCTCGGCCCGGCCGACCACCGAGAACAGGCCGCCGATGGCGCCGAGGTCCAGCGTGTACTCGCGCAGGAAGCCCGCGACCTCCTCGCCGTACTGGCGCCGCCAGTCGAACGACGCCGATGGCGCTGGCCGGTCCGCTGACCGGGCGGCCGGCCCGGCCGCGGGGGCAGCCCGGCCAACACTGCCCGCGAGCGGCACGTTGGCCAGGTCGGGGCACAGCCGCGCCAGCACGGCCGCCGTTAGCGCACCCGAGGCCCGCATCCCAAGCGGGGCCGAACGCGCCGCGCGCACCACGCCGTCGTCGAAAAGGGGCTGCACCAGGCTCTCGCGCAGCAGGTAGGCCTGGCGGGCGGCGGCCGACCAGCGGCCGGCCCGGTTCACCAGGTAGAACTCCTCCAGCGCGGCGACCGGGCCGCGCGCCAGGGCGGCGGCGCCCCATGGCCGCAGGCGGGTCACGTGCCCGGCCGCCGCGCCCGGCCGCAGCAGCCCTAGGTGCCTGGTGGTCATGCGGCGCAGCAGCTCCCCAGCCCGCGCCGTGCGCCGGGCGCGGGCGGCGGCCCCGTCGGCCCACCGGCCGCCGACGGCGTTCTCGGCGTAGCCGCCGCGCAGCAGCTCCCCGCCGTGCCCGCCGGCGGTGACGACCGACGAGGGCGAGCGGTCCGGGCGGCCCACGTTCTCGAACGCTGACAGCATCCCGTCGGCGACCAGTACCGTGGCGCGCAGCCGGGTGGCCACGTCGATCCTCGCGTCCGGCGCGGCGGGCGCCCGCACCTCATGCGAGATCCCCAGCCGCCGCGCGATCTCCGCCGCGCCGAGCACGTCCGGGTGGTCGGCGAAACCGTGCGTCCGGGCCCGCACGGGCACCCCGGCCGCGGCCAGGGCCGCGGCGACCAGCCGGCTGTCCTGCCCGCCGGTCAGGCTCAGCTCCACCGGCGAGGCCAGCGAGCGCAGCGGCCGCATCGCCGCGATAAGCGCCTCCGCGACTCGCGCCGCGTGGTCCTCGCACTCCAGGTGCGCATGCGGATCGGCAGCTGCGGCTATCTCCCGGGGGAGCGACCCCCCGTACCCCCCGGCGGTCTCCCGGGGGGGCGACCCCCCGTACCCCCCGGCGGCCCGGACCGGGCGCTCCAGCCGCGCTCCGCCCCGGATCTCCAGCGACGTCGCGCCATCCAGCGCGCGCACCCCCGTGAACGGGGTCACCGCCCCCAGCGGGTAGCCGACCGTGAGCAGCGCGCACGCGTGCATGGAGTCCCGGTCGCCCAGCCTGCCGGTGACGGCCGCCGCCCAGAAAGCCCGGTCGGAGACGATCACCGCGCCGGGTGCCTCCGCGACGTACACCGGGTCGACCCGGGCCAGCGCCGTGCGCGCGCGCAGCGGCGCGCCGAAGGCCCCGGCCGACTGGTCAACCCATATCGTCCCCGCCTGCGAGGCGGGCGCGGGCACGGCGCGATCAGGGTCAGTGTCGCCGATAGCGCCGCCGGCCTCCTCCCGGCCCCAGCGGATCATGGCCGAACGCCCGTCGGCCGCCTGCCATGCCACCACCGCCGGGCCGGCAATGGGCATGACGCGCGGGTCGGTGACCCGCGCCCGGTTGATCAGCGCCGTGCACTGCCGCGGCGTCGTGGCGCTGATCGCGAGGGTGAAGTACACGGCGCTCCGCGGGCCGGCTAACGCCCGGCGGCCTGGTAGGCCAGGCCGCCGGCGCTGGAGGCGGGCAGGTTATCCGTCAGCAGCCCCTGCCACGCCCGGGCGATCGACTCCAGGTCGAAGGCCTGCGCCTGCTCGCGGGCGAGCGCCCCGGCGGCCCGCCAGGACGCGTCGTCCGCGGAAGCGGCGGCGATCGCGGCGGCCATCTCGGCCGGGGTCTCCCGGATCCAGCGCTGGTCGTAGATCGTCTCCGCGCCCGGCCAGTGCCGGACTACCGGCACCGCCCCCGACGCCATGCCCTCCGCCGGGGCGACGTGGAACGACTCGTCGTCGCTGGTCGACAGGACGAATCCGATCCGCCGCAGCCAGGCCGGGACATCCGGCCCGGCGTCGTCGAACACCACCGCGTCGCGAAGCAGTGGCGAGCGCTGCACCCGGCGCAGCGCGGTCGTGTAATGCCCGCGCTCCTCCGGGTTCTGCCACACCCACCAGTGCTCCCAGGGCATCCCGGACTTCACGAGCAGCTGGTACCGGTCATCGTCGCGACGCAGCTCCTCCAGCACGTCCAGCGCCAGGTCCAGCCGCTTGCGCGACGGCACGATGCCGATCAGGCCGAGGTTGAACCGCGCCCCGTCCAGCTTGGCCCGCCCCAGCTGCATGGTGTCCAGCGGGTTGGCGACGGTCACGACCTTGTCGGCCGGCCAGCCGGTGTGCTCCCTGGTCAGCCGCGTGTAGTGGTCACTGACGCAGATCACCTGGTCGACGTGGCCGATCTTCACCTGGCCCGGGTAGTGCGAGTACAGCTCGAACCGGTGCAGGTGCACCAGCAGCCGCGACCCCTTGCGCTTGTGGCGGCTGTACCAGATCGCGTTCGGCCCGCACCACTCGCAGATCACCACGTCCGCCCAGTCGGCGAGCTCCTTCGACAGCGCGGGATCGTGCTCGCCCAGCGCCGCCCACTGATCCAACCGCACCTCCACCCCGGGCTGCAGCCGCAGCAGGGCGATCAGCGGGGTGAAGAACTTCAGGTCATGCCCGGCCAGGACGACCTTCAGCGATGGGGCTGAGGCATTACGGGCAAGGGCATTGCCTTGCCCAGCGGATCCCGCCTGGTTTGCGGCGTTGTTAGGAGGCACTGCCTGGTTTGCGGCGTTGTTAGGAGGCACTGCCTGGTTTGCGGCGTTGTTAGGAGGCACTGCGACGCTGCGCGCCAGGTAACGGCGCAGGCGCGCGGCGGCGCGGTCCATGGTGAAGTCCTCGGTGGCGGCCGCCGTCCGCCCGGCGGCGAGCGCGAAGACCGCCGGGTCGCTGGCGGCGGCGGCCGCCGCGTCGGCGACGTCGTCCAGGCTGGCGGCGAACAGCGGGTAGTCCGCGCCCAGCAGCGCCTCGTGCATCGGGGTGCGGTTCAAGATGACCGGCAGCCCGAGCGAGCCGAACTCCAGCACCTTCGTGGACAGCTCCAGGGAGGCGTCCAGCTCCGGGTGCCGCCAGGACAGGCCGATGTCCCCGGCGGCGGCCAGGCGCATCGCCTCCGCGCGCGGCTGGCCGCCGTGCCAGACCACCCCGGGAGCGGCCCCCTCGGCGCCCGGCTCGCGGGGGGATCCTTCGCTCGCCCCCCCGGGAGACGGCTGTCCGGCCTCGCCGAGGGCGGCGCGCATCCGGCGCCTGTAGGTGGGGTCCTTCGGGTCGTCGTGGATCTTGTCGCCGACCATGTCCACCTCGGCCGGGATGCCCCGCTTGGCCAGCAGCGCCGGCAGCTCGGTCATCTCCAGCGTGTTCCAGCGGGGCGCGAACTTGCCCGTGTACACCAGGCGCAGGGGCGATCGCGCGGAGACCGGGGGCCGTTGCGGGTCCCTTCGCGCGGCTTCCCGGGGAAGGACGGGGGGGAACAGCACTGACTTGCCGCAGGCGGCGGCGATGCTGCCCTCCAGGAAGCACCGCAGCTCCTCGGTCTGGCACAGCAGGTACCTGGACGAACTGGCGATGCGGCCCAGGTCCTCGGCCGCCTGGGGGGTAACCGCCGAGACGGCCTGCGGGACGTCGGTGAGGTAGGCCCACAGGCGGCCGTCGAACGCGCCGCCGGAGGCGATCGCCGACACCAGGGCGCGGCCGCGCGCCACGACCAGGTCATGCGGCTGGTCGGCGTCCAGCGCGGCCAGCACGGTGACCGCCTGGGCGACGGTGAGACTCGCCTCGGTCAGGCCCGGCAGCAGCTGCTCGGCATGCGGCATCCGGACGCGGATCTCATCGGCGGCCAGCAGCGGGGCGACGAGCCGGTCGGTGCGGACCGGGGCCTTGAGCACCACCGTCACTGCGCACCCGGCGGCGACCAGGGCGTGGCTGACGGACTGCAGCCAGATGGCCGAGCCGTCGAGGAGGTTGAGGTCCACGTCGCCGTAGACCAGCGCGCGCGGGCGGCGACTGTCCGGATGGTACTGCGTGGGTCCGGCCAACTCAGTGCGCTCCCTTGAGTGTGATCAGGCGCAGGCCCCGGGGGCCCCAGGCGTCCGGGGCCGGGCCGCCGGGCAGGAACAGCTCGCGGCGGGCCAGCGCCGGGTCGGCGAGCGAGCGGGTGAACTCATAGTCGGCCGGGCCGAAGCCGACCGCGTCGGCCTGGGCGCACTCGCGCGCGCAGGCGAGGTCGAGCAGGTACGCATCTTCCGGCGCGGCTTCGCCCGCCGCGGGCCAGGGCGCCACCCACGGGGAGGAGGCGAGCGTGGCGAGCGTGGCAGCTACCTCCCGGGGGGATGAACGCTGCATCCCCCCGTACCCCCTGGCAGGATCGGGATCGGCGGTGACCCGTACGCCGATGCCGGCGTCGGCGAGCGCGCTCAGCGCGTCCTGGACCGGGGCCACCTGCGCGGCGCCCGGCGCGCGGGCGATGACCTCGGCCGGGCGCAGCCGCTGGCCGAGCAGGGCGCCGGCCAGCCGGCTGGCGTGCGCGGCGTCGTCGAGGATGGCCAGCACGGCGATCTGGCGGCCGCCGATGAGGTCAGGGCCCAGGCCCGCCGAACGGGCCAGCCCGGCCAGCCGGACCGGGGTGGCGTGCTCGGCGAAGATGTCCCGCAGCCGCGCGCGCATCTCCGCGCCGTCGGGAGGCGCGGCGGTGGCGGCCGCGCTGAGCCGGGACGCGAGCGCGGCGAGGTCGGTGCCATCGGGGCTGGCGGCATCGGGGCGGGCGGCACGGCCGATCGGGCCGATCACGCGTGCCCCGCAGGCGAGCTGCTCGCGGGCCTGGTCGGCCGACGCGGTGACGAAGGTGGCGCTGGAGCGGT
>JAICUO010000540.1 GCA_025935815.1 Streptosporangiaceae bacterium | reverse complement strand
GGCATTCGCCAGCTTCTGCTCCCGTGACCCGGTTCCGTAGCTGAACTCCTCGGTCAGGAAGGGGTCGTCGATCTGAAGCGTGAAGCCGGCCGCCACGATCGCCTCGTACTCTTCGTGCAGGGCGTCGGCGACCGCGTCCAGGTACTCCTGCTCCGAGCCGTAGAACTCGTTGCCGCCCACGCCGCTGGGCGCGACCGCGCAAACGAACGCCTCGTCCGGCCCGGAGTCGCCGAGCGCCTCCCGCAGCGCGGCGAGGTCCTCGCGCAGCTGGCCGGCCCCGGTGTAGGCGACCGGCCCGGTGCAGGCCAGCGTGGGCGCGGGAACGGCCATCCCGCCGGTCATGGCGCCCTTGAAGTACTGCTCGTAGTACTCGGGGAACTGGCTGACCTCGGGCGCGAACTTATCCAGGGTGCCACCCGGCCGGGGCTCGAAGCCGCTCAGCCGCTGGCCGATGTAGGCGAAGAAGCCGGTCTTGGACTGCTCTCCGTCGTTGACCACGTCGAGGCCGGCCGCCCGCTGCCGGGTGACCACGTCGGCGACGGCGTCCCGGTGGGCCCTGGCGAACTGGCCGGGGTCGGCCTCCCCGGCGGCCCGGGCGCGCATCTGGTCCAGCAGCGCCGCCGGGCGGGCGAGGCTGCCAGCGTGAGTGGTGTGAATGCGGTCAATGCTGTGCTGCATGACGTCATCATGGCACCCGTGGGGATGATTCTCTGATGAGCGTGCTCACCCACCTTCAGGTCGACCACGCGCTGTCGTACCTGGTCGCGCTGGTGATCCCGGCGCTCGACGCGATCTTCCCGGTGCTGCCGAGCGAGACCGCGGTCATCGCGCTGGGCGTGGCGACGGCGGGCAGCACCGACCCGAGGATCGCGCTGCTGGTGTTCTGCGTGGCGCTGGGTGCGTTCCTTGGCGACAACCTGTCGTATGAGCTAGGCCACCGGGCCGGGCCGTGGGTGCAGCGGCGGTTCCTGGCCGGGCAGAAGGCGCGCGAGCGGCAGGCCTGGGCCGAGCGGTCGCTGGAGCGGTTCGGCATCCAGGTCATCATCGTGTGCCGGTTCATCCCCGGCGGCCGCACCGCGATCACGCTGTGCTGCGGGCTGATCGGGTACCCGCGGCGGAAGTTCATCCTGGCAACCGCGATCGCCGCTACCGTGTGGGCGCTGTACGCGTTCTTCATCGGGCGGCTGGGCGGCAAGGCGTTCGAGGACCAGCCGCTGCTGGGGCTGGCGGTGGCGTTCGGGGGCACGCTGGTGATCAGCCTGCTCATCGAGGCCGGGCGGCGCGCCTGGGCATGGCGGCGCCAGCGCCGCGCCGACAGGGACGTAAGTCCCGATAAAGCGTGAATTCATCCGAAGCCGCGTGCGCGGCGTGACCCGGGCGGTGGTCCCGGTCAGCTAGCCCATCTAGCGAGTTCGTGTGAGGCCAGTCAGCAGGGCGGCGGCCGCCACGATCGCGGCGAGGTGAGTGCGCACGGGCCACCACGATAGCGGCAGCTCGGGCGGCCAGTCATCGCGCGAACGCTACCGCCTGCCCCTGCGCACCGGGATCTTCATGAGGTCCTCGCCGAGGATCATCGGCCCGTGGAAGCGGGCCGTGCGGGCGCTGGCGCGCAGCGCCTGGCGCCAGCCGGCGTCGGACAGCTGGGCCGGGTCGCCGGGGCCGAGGTGGCTGGCGACCAGGGCGCGCACCCCGGCGCTCTCCGCGATCTGCCCTAGGAGGGTGACGTCGGTGTGCACGGCCTGCAGGTGGGCCAGCAGGGCGGGCGGCAGGCCCAGCCCCTCGTACACGGCCAGGTCCACCGCCTCGTGCACCAGCAGGTCCGCGTGCCGGGCGAGCGTGATGATGTTCGGGTTGGGGGCGGTGTCACCGGAGAAGACGACGCTGCCGTGGTCGGTGTCGAACCGGTAGGAGTAGGCCGGGAACACCGCCCCGTGCGGGACCAGGACGGCGGTCACCTTCACGTCGCTGTTCTCCAGCACGGTGAACGGGGTCATCACCGGCGCCGGGGTCGCGAGCGAGGCCCCGGCGCTGGCCGGCGGCATGACCTCGTGCACGTTGACCAGGCTGACCGGGTCCTTCCCGACGTTCTCGGCCTTGAAGAACGTGGTGCTGGCGGCGAAGGCCTGGTTGGCCAGCAGGGTCAGCCCGGCGATGCCGGGCACCGGGCCGGGAGCGGTGGGCACCAGCGATTGCTCTCCGGCGGGGCCTGGCCCGTAGACCTCGGTGGAGGTGAACGCGCCCGTCGTGGCCGACAGCAGGGGGTAGGAGAAGTAGTCGACCGTGTGGTCGGAGTGCAGGTGGGTCAGGAAGATCCCCGCGAGGGACGGCAGCGTCAGGCCCGCCCGCACGAACTGGCTGATCGAGCCGCGGCCGCAGTCGATCACGTAGGTCTTGCCGTTGACGGTCAGCGCGCTGCTGATCCCGAACCGGGCACTGAGCGGCGGCGGCCCGCCGTTGGTGCCGAGCAATGTCACCGTCAGCCCGGCGGAGTCCGTGGCCGGGGTGGCCTGCGCGGTGCCCTCGCCGGCCAGCAGGCCGGCCGCGGTCAGCGCCGAGGCCGAGGCGCCCAGGGTGCCCAGGGCGGCGCGGCGGGAGATCCCGCGCGGCCCGGCGGGAGCGACGGTAGCCGCCGGGACCAGGCTGGGCACGCAGCACGACGTCGTCGTCGCTTCCAGCGAATCGCACATGATCGTCCTCCTGATCTGCGACGCCATCAGGCGGCGGTCGCATACCAGGGAGCATTTCGGTTACCTTCCCATATGACAAATACCGAATATGCTGGGACCCGATCCATCTTCCTTATGGCAGGAACGGAACGCGGATGGAGCGGCGGCAGCTTGAGTACTTCCTGGCCGTGATCGACCACGGCGGGTTCACCGCCGCCGGCCTGGCCCTGCGGGTCTCCCAGCCCGCGCTGTCGGCCGCGATCAAGGCGCTGGAGAAGGACGTCGGCGCCATGCTGTTCCACCGGCTGCCGCGCGGCGTGAAGCTAACCGACGCCGGCGCCGAGCTCGCGGGGTCGGCCCGGGTGATCATGCGCGAGCTGGACACCGCTCGCGCCCGGGTCGACGCGGTCACCGGCCTGATCGCCGGGCGGCTGGACATGATCAGCCTGCCTGGCCTGCTGCTGGACCCCCTCGCGCCGGTCATCGGGGAATACCGCCGCCAGCACCCCGGGGTGCGGGTCCGCGTCGTGCAGGCCGAGGCGCCGGAGGATGTCAGGGACGCCGTCCGCGCGGGGGAGGCGGAGCTGGGGCTGACCGACGAGATCGAGCAGGCCGACCGGGACGTGGCCGGCGAGCTGATCGCGGAGCAGGAACTGGTCGCGGTGCTGCCGCCCGGCAGCCCGGCCCCGCCCGATGGCGCGCTGCCCATGGCCGCGCTGCTGACGATGGACCTGGTCGCCGGGCCGCCCGGGACGGCGATCAGGGACTCCCTGAGCCGCGCGGCGGCCGGCCTGGGCGCGCGGGTCAGCCCGGCCGTTGAGGTCACCCCGCGCGGCTCGGCCCTGGACCTGGCGATGGCGGGCGCCGGGGTCGCCATCCTCCCGCGACCGGTGGCCGAGCTCGGCCTCCCGCACGGCATCGTGATCGCCTCGCTGCGCCCCCGGCAGGTACGCCAGGTCTACCTGCTGCGCCGCGCGGCGCCGCTGTCCCCGGCCGCTCGTGAGATCCGGGTGCTGCTCTTGCCGCGGCAATTAGGGGCGGCGGAGGAGGGCGTCGCGCTGCTCGTTGTCGAGGGACTGCAGTCGCTCCAGGGCCGGGATCGCCGCCGCCAGGGTCGCCGCCTCATCGGGGGGCAGCTGGCTGACCAGCGTCGCGAACGCGGCGGTGCCCGCCTTGCGGCGCTGCCCCATGTACTCGCGGCCGGCCTCGGTGATGGAGACCAGGGAGACGCGCTTGTCCCGCGGGTAGCCGGCCCGCTCGACGAGGCCCTGCCGCTCCAGGCTGGCGATGAGCGTGGTCATGGACGGCTGGGTCACGCCCTCGATCGCGGCCAGCTCGGTGATCCGCTTGGTCCCGGTCCTGTTCAGCGTGGACAGGGTCGCCAGCGAGGTGAGGCTGATGTCCCGGGGCACGCGGCGCAGCAGCGAGGCGAGCAGGCCGTAGACCGCGGCGGCGGTCGCGAGGCTGCTCTCGTCGGTCTCCGGGGTCTGCGCCGGGTTCATGTGCTGGAGCATATCGGCCCCTCCGCCGGCGAGCGCGCTCGCCACAACACGCTGGTCACCACGGCGGTCATGCTGATCGCGCGTACGGCCAGCAGTAACCCTGGTGACGTTAATCGCTGACCTTGGGCCTTTCGTCCTTGTCCTGGGTCCGGCTGAGAAGGATGATTGAAAGGCGTCAGTCGGTCAAAGGAGACGGCATGATGTTCGAGCATTTGTTGCGGCCACGGCAGAAGGCGCAGGCCGTCGCGCAGGCAGCGGAGCGGCTGGGCTGCGCGGACGACGCCACCACCCAGGCACTCGCCGACCTGTGGGACACGGCCTTCCAGGAGGGCCGCCTCGCCGCGCTTGATGAGTTCCAGGACCGCTTCTGCACCTGCATGAAGTCCTAGGTCACGCCAAGGGGCACCCATCCGGCGTCCATGGCGTGCATGAGCCGGGCGACGGCCCGCTGATGCTGCCGGGCCTTCTCCCCGGCGATGCGCGCGAGCATGGGGGCCGCCTCGCGGACCTGCCGCACGATCGCGTCCACGATCAGCGCCGGGCCGGTGGCGGGGTCGTCGTAGACCTCGAACCCGGGCTGCGGCCGGAACCGGCCCCACCAGTGCAGCAAGGCGGTGAACGCCTGGGTGCGCGGTTCGCCAGGGGCGGAGTTGATCACCCGGAGCAAGATCCCCGTCGCCGGGACGGCGGCCGGATGCAGCGTGCCCCGCTGGTCATCGCACACGGCGAAGCGCAGGTCGGATACCGCCTTGGCGGCTTGCCGGGGGGAGGTGGCGTTCGCCAGCGCGGCCGCCGCGCGATTCGCCTCGCGGGGCGCGTACCGCGGCGGGCCCGGTATCCGGTGCCAGGGGATTCGCGGGCGACGCGCCGGAACGCCGATGAGTTTCGCGCGCCCAGTCGTCTGCCATAGTGCAAGGGCGCAGTGACGCCGATCACTGGAAAGGGGCGAGCGATGACTTCGACGACCGGAGCACCGTGCTGGATGGACCTGCTGACATCGGATGTCACCGGGGCGCGCGAGTTTTACGAGCGGATCTTCGGCTGGCAGGCGCTGGAGCCGTCGCCGGAGTTCGGCGGGTACTTCATGTTCGCCCGGGACGGGGCGCCGGTGGCGGGCGGGATGCCGATCGTGCCGCAGATGGCGGAGATGGACATGGACCTGACCGACGGGTGGGGCGTCTACCTGACCGCCCCGGACGCCAGCGCCGCGATCGAGCGGGTCATCG
>JAICUO010000265.1 GCA_025935815.1 Streptosporangiaceae bacterium | reverse complement strand
GGAAAGTCGACCCGGCGGCCGCGCGAGCTGTCCGGCGGTCAACAACAGCGGGTCGCCCTCGCCCGTGCCCTGGTCAACAAACCGCGGGCGCTGCTGCTCGACGAACCACTCGCTGCCCTCGATCTGAAGTTGCGGCAGGCCATGCAGATCGAGCTCAAGCGCATCCAGCGCGAGGTCGGCATCACGTTCGTGTACGTGACCCATGACCAGGGCGAGGCGCTGACCATGAGCGACCGCATCGCGGTGATGAACGCCGGCGTGATCGAGCAGCTGGCCGGCCCGCGCGACATCTACGAGAAGCCGGCCACCAAGTTCGTCGCGGGCTTCATCGGCACCTCCAACCTGCTGTCGGGCACGGTCAGCCGCGCGGACGCGGCCGGCGTCGCCGTCATCGAGCCAGGCGACGGGCAGCGGATCCTCGTGCCCGCCCGGGGCGCCGGGGCGGAGCTTCATCCTGGCGACGCCGGCGAGATCACCGTCCGGCCGGAGAAGATCACGCTGTCGGCCACGCCGCCGCCGGCCACTGCCTGCGCGCTGCGCGGCACCGTCTCGGAGGTCGTCTACCTGGGCACCTCCACCAGCTACAACGTGACCACGTCGATCGGCGCTGAGGTCGTGGTCTTCGTCCAGAACACCCGCAACGCCAGCGACGCGGCAGCACGCGGGGACGCCGTCTGGCTCAGCTGGGATCCCGCTCATTCCTACGCAATTGGGAGCCCCGTATGACTCTTCCCCGCAACAGCAGCCCCACCCACGGCCGCGACTACAGCCGCCGCAACGCCCTGCGCCTGGGCGGGCTGGGGGCCGCCGCCCTCGGCCTGGCCGCCTGCGGCGTGCAGGGCGCCGCGTCGTCTAAGCCGACGAGCACCAAGCAGGCCCTGTCGGCGGCGCAGCAGTTCTGGAAGGCGCAAAAGCCGACCACGCACATCAACTTCGCGAACTGGGCGCTGTACATCGACCCCAGCCACGACACGCTCAAGCAGTTCACCGCGGCGACGGGGATCACGGTGACCTACTCCGAGGTCATCCAGGACGACCCGTCGTTCTTCGCCAAGATCAACCCGATCATCCGGGCTGGCCAGGACACCGGCTACGACATCATGGTGATGACCGACGGGCTGGAGTTCGGCGAGCTCGTCCAGCTCGGCGACGTCACCCCGCTGGACCAGTCCAAGCTCACGAACTTCTACAAGTACGCCGGCAAGGCGTACCAGAACCGCGCCTTCGACCCCGGCAACGTCTACAGCGTCCCGTGGGCCAGCGGGTCCACCGGCATCGGCTGGAACCCCAAGTACGTCAAGACGCCGCCGACGTCGATGGCCGACCTGTGGAATCCCGCCTACGCCGGGCACGTCGGCATGATGTCCGACACCCAGGAGATCGCGAACTTCGGCCTGATCAAGCTCGGCATCAACCCGGAGACCTCCACCGAGAACGACTGGAAGGCGGCGGCGGCGGAGCTGCTTAAGCAAAAGGACGCCCACATCGTGCGCAAGTACTACGACCAGGGGTACATCGATGCGCTGTCCAAGGGCGACATCTGGATCACGATGGCCTGGTCGGGCGACATCTTCCAGCAGAACCTCTCGTCGGGGACGAACCTGCAGTTCACCGTCCCCAAGGAGGGCGGGACGCTGTGGACCGACAACATGATGATCCCCAAGAACGCCGCCAACCCGGTCGCGGCCATGGAGCTCATCGACTGGTTCTACAAGCCGGAGATCGCGGCGCTGCTGACCGAGGCCATCGAGTACATCTCGCCGGTCCCCTCGGTCCAGGGCATCATCAAGCAGGACGCGGCCAAGGCGGCCAAGCCCGCCGACAAGCAGACCCTGCTGGAGGTGGCCGACAGCCCGCTGGTGTGGGTGAGCGACGCCGACTACGCCCGGCTGAAGACCTACGTGCCGATCACGGCCAAGACCTCGGTGGCCTTCAACTCCATCTTCCAGCCGGTCGTGGCCGGCTAGCCGGGGGTAACTGAACTGATGCGACGCTTGCGCGCCGCGGCGGTGCCGTACCTGCTGATCCTGCCAGGCGGGCTGTGGCTGGTGATCTTCTTCGTGATCCCGCTGATCGCGCTGATCTCGCTGTCCACGCAGCAGGGCGACATCGTCGACGGATTCACCCAGACGTTCCACTTCGCCAACTACGCCACCGCCTGGAGCAACTACCATCAGCAGTTCCTGCGGTCGCTGCTGTACGGCGGGCTGGCGACGATCTTGTGCATCGTGCTGGCGTACCCGATGGCGTACTGGATCGCCTTCCGCGGCGGCGCCCGCAAGTCGATGTACCTGTTCTTGATCCTGCTGCCGTTCTTCGTCTCGTTCGTGCTGCGCACCGTGTCGTGGCAGTACATCCTGGGCGACAACGGGCTGGTGCTGGGGCCGCTGAAGTCCGCCGGGATCTTCCCGCAGGGCTTCCGCGTCCTGGCCACCGGCACCGCCGTGATCGGCGGCCTGACCTACAACTACCTGCCGTTCATGGTGCTGCCGGTCTACGTGGCACTCGAGCGGATCGACTTCCGGCTGGTGGAGGCGGCCCAGGACCTGTACGCGTCGCGGGCGGTCGCGTTCCGCCGGGTGGTGCTCCCGCTGAGCCTGCCCGGCCTGTTCGCCGGGGTGCTGCTCACGTTCGTGCCGGTCGCCGCCGACTACGTGAACGCCTCCCTGCTCGGCGGCACCTCCAACACGATGGTCGGCAACATCATCCAGGACGAGTTCCTGAACGTGCAGGACTACCCGACCGGCTCGGCGCTGTCGTTCATGCTCATGGCCCTGTTGCTGGTCGGCATGTTCAGCTACGCCCGCGCCCTGGGCACCGAGGAAGTGCTGGAGGTCGCGGCCCGATGACCACCCTTTCTTCCACCGAACGGCCCCCGGGTGCCAGTGGCTCGCCCGCTGGCTCCGGCGGCCCGGCCCGGCGCGGTCGCCGCCGCCTCGGCGACCGGCTGCTGTTCGCCTACACCTGGGCGGTCATCATCTGGCTGGCGCTGCCGATCGGGGTCATGATCGCGTTCTCGTTCAACAACCCGCACGGCCGCTACAACTTCACCTGGACCGGCTTCACCCTCAAGTGGTACGGCCCCCACCTGTTCGACTACCCGTCGCTGACCACCGCGATCGGGAACTCGCTGATCGTCGCCGTCTCGGCCACGATCGGCGCGGTCATCCTGGGCACGCTGGTGGGCCTCGCGCTGGGCAAGTACCGGTTCCGCGGCCTGGGGACGGCGAACCTCGTGCAGTTCGCCGCGATCGCCGCCCCCGAGATCGTGCTGGCCTCCTCGCTGCTGTCGTTCTTCGTCACGCTGCGGGTGCCGCTCGGCCTGCCGACGATCATCGTCGCGCACATCATGTTCTGCCTGTCGTTCGTCGCGGTCACCGTCCGCGCCCGGGTGCTGACGCTGGACCGCTCGCTGGAGGAGGCCGCCCGCGACCTCGGCGCCGGCGCGTGGACCACCTTCCGGCTGGTCACCTTGCCGCTGATCTTCCCCGGCGTGCTGGCCGGCGCCCTGCTGGCCTTCGCGATCTCGGTCGATGACTTCGTGGTGACCAGCTTCGTGGCCGGCTCGCAGCAGACCTTCCCGCTGTGGATCTGGTCGGCGACCAGGAACGGGCTTCCGCCGCAGGTCGACGTGCTGGGCACCTTGATCTTCGTCGGCGGCCTCCTCCTGGTCAGCGCGGCCACCCTCATCGGCCGCCGCCGCCCGGCGTAACCCGGGGCACGGGCAGAGCCGGGGTTAGCGGTCCGGTCCGGTCCGGTCTAGTCGCGGGCCGGGTCGGGGCGCCAGGGCTGGTAG
The DNA here is from genome assembly GCA_025935815.1 of Streptosporangiaceae bacterium. GTDB lineage: Bacteria > Actinomycetota > Actinomycetes > Streptosporangiales > Streptosporangiaceae > Trebonia. The sequence goes on along the minus strand of JAICUO010000265.1, from coordinate 6,614 downwards.
TCGGCCCCGGCGGCGGCCGCGGCGGCGCGGGCGGCACCCAACTGGAACTCGGTGATGCCACCAGGCTGCCACGGGCTGGCTGACCCGGCCGCCACCGCCGCCGGGTCCTTGCCGGTGAGGCCGATCTCAGCGCGCGCCACCGCCACCGGCCGGTCGGCGAGGGCGAACCAATCCAGGTCGAGGAAGTCGTGGCTGCCCCGGGTCAGCGCGCCGCGGCGCATGGCGTCGGCGAGCCGGGTAGCCATGCCCGCGGTGCGCAGGTGCCCGGCGTTGGCCTCGAACAGCCCGGCCCCGGCGGCCAGGTAGCCGGTCTCGAACAGCGAGACCACCATGGCCAGCAGGCTGAACGCGCGCGGGTCATCGTTGGCCCTGGCCATGAACCCGAACACCTCGATCTCGTTCTCCAGCGCGGTGCCGTAGCCGGCCAGCACGTGCACCCAGTCATGCTGGGCCAGCAGCGGCGGCGCCGACCCAGTCAGCCCGGGATAGACGAAACCGCGGTCGCGGTAGAAGTCGGCCACGCCCCGGCCCAGCGTGCCCGCCGGCAGGCCTTCCAGCGACTGCCAGCGGCCCGCGAGCGCCGGGTCGTCGGCGACCTGGCCCCAGGAGGTATCCAGATTGCCAGCGTGCAGCGCGGCCAGGCGGCCCGGGGACAGCGAGGCCAGGTAGCCATTGCGGGCGAAGTCGGCGCTGGCCAGGTCGAAGGCGCCGTCGGCGTAATCTTGCAGGACGCCGATCATGTCATCGCGCACCGCCAGCGCCGCGGCGAAGTCGCGCAGCCGCGTGGCGACCTGCCCGGGCAGCGGCCGGACCACCAGCGCGGCCAGCAGCATGACCTGGACGATCCGGGTGCGGAAGATCTCATTGCGGCGGCCCAGCGCGGCGGCGAAGTCGCCCGGGCTGATTGGCGCGCACGCGGCCGGGTCTACCTCGTGCCCGGTCATCGAGTGAAAGGTGGCGCGGATCAGCAGGTCTTGCAGTGGGGTCAGCCCGCCCGGGCCCTCGGCCGCGGACACGATGCCGCGGGCGAGCACCGCGGCCTCGGCCGCGTCGGGCGGGGTGAGCAGGATGTCCGGCTCGCTCATCGGGCTGCCCTTCCTCGTGCGTCCCGGCTGCCCGGCTGCGGGCGGCCGCCGTGCCTTCAGCCTAAGCACGCCGCCGGCGGCGGCGGTGCCCCGGCGGCTTCGCCCGCCGCGAACGCCGCCGGGGCGGCACGAGCTCAGCTCGCCGGGGCGGCGCTGAGGCGCACGTGCTCGGCGAGGCGGGCGAGGCCGTGCAGGGCGTCCACGTAGGGGGTGGGGACGCCGACCACGGCGCCGATCTCGCGGACGGCGCCGGTAAGGGCGTCCAGTTCCAGTGAGCGGCCCGCGAGCGCGTCCTGCAGCATCGAGGTGCGGAAGTCGCCGAGCTTGCGGGTGACGAGGTTGCGGTCGGCGGGCAATTCCGCGATGGGGCAGCCGATCCGCGCGCCGATCTCGCGGGCCTCCAGCATCGCGGACTCACAGAACGACCGCACGAGCGAGTCATCCAGGATCTGCCCGGCGGTCGCGCCGGTCAGCGCGGAGACGGGGTTGACGGTCAGGTTGCCCCACAGCTTGTACCAGGTTTCCTGACGGATCTGGCCGGAGACGTCGATGGTGAAGCCCGCCTCGCGCAGCACCTGCGCCACGGCCTCCAGGCGCGCGGACGCCATGCCGGACGGCTCGCCGATGATCAGCCGGTCGCCGCTGAAATGGCGCACCACGCCAGGCGCGGGGGAACTGGCGCTGAAGTGCACCACGACGCCGAGCACGCGGCTGACAGGGACCGCGCGGGCCATCGCGCCGCCGGGGTCGACGCTGGACAGGTGCATGCCCGCGCACGCGCCGCCGAACCCGTTCCCGCTGGCCGGGTCGGCGTTGCCTTCCCCAGTGCGGTCGAAGAACCACCACGGCACCCCGTTCATCGCCGGCAGCACGACGGTGGACGGCCCCAGCAGCGGGCCGATGGAGGCGACGGCGGCCGGGGCCGCCTGGGCCTTGACCGCGAGCACGACCGCGTCCTGCGGGCCAAGCTCGGCGGCGGACCCGGCCGCGCGCACCGCGACGGTGACCATCCCGTCGCTGGTCTGCACCCGCAGCCCGCCGCTGTGCGGCCCGTCATGGTCAAGGCTGTGCCGGTGCACCGCCGCCAGCGTCGTCCCGCGCGCCAGCACCGACGTGTCGGCCGCCTCGGAGAACGCGAGCAGGCTCGCGATGTACCCGCCGACCGCGCCGGCGCCCACGATGCAAATGCGCATGCCCGCAGGTTAACCCGCGTTGCCTTCGGACGGGCGCGCCCACACGCCCCGCTCGTGCATCAGCGACACCTGCTTGTCGATGATCTCCTTGCGGTACTCCGCGTGCGTGTACGGCGCACGGTCGAGGTAGATGTTCTTGGGGTAGACCGGCTGCTCGTAGATGAGCTGGTACTGCTCGGTGGTGAGGTCCTTGGCCCAGTTGTCCCACTGCGCGCTGGCCCGGAACCGGCGCAGCGCCTCCACGTCGACCGTCCCGGCCACCCAGGAGGACCCGCCGCTGTAGTCGTGGCGTCCCACGATCTGGCCCCGGTAGTCGATCACCGCCGATCCGCCGCCGAACGTGTCGATCGGCGTGTCCGAATCGACGTGCAGGTAGTACGTGCCGACGTTGCAGGCGATCAGGTACATGTTGTTGTCCAGGGCGCGGGCGCGGTTCTGGATCTCGAACAGCCCGTTGCCGACGTGCGGGTGCGGGTACGGCCCGCGGTAGACGACCTCGGCGCCGTTCATCGCCAGGCCGCGCGCGTTCTCCGGGTAGGAGCCCTCGTTCGCCATCAAGAACCCGAGGCGGCCGATCTCGGTGTCGGCGACCGGGTAGAACGCGTCCAGCGTCCGGCCGTACAGCTCGATCCACTTATCCCAGACGTTGTGCGGCGTCACCGAGTGCTCCACCGGCAGCAGCGGAACGACCTTGTAGTGCCGCAAGACGATCTCGCCGGCGGGCGACAACGCGAACCCCACGTTGAAGAAGCGGTTGGGGAACTCCGGGTGCCGCGCCTTGGCCTGCGCCATGATGAACGCGTCCCACTGCCGGGCCAGCGCCCCCAGGTAGTCCGTCTCCGGGCCGGGGATGTCGATGGCGCACTCGCGCGCGAAATCCTCGTGGTCGAGGTCGAGGACCTCATCGTTGAAGCCCTGCAGTGCCCCTTCGGGGATGCAGATGAGGCGCACCGGCAGGTCGAGGCTGGACAGCCACGAGGCGGCCTTGATCAGGTGCGACAGGTGCTCCAGGTTCACCTGGATCTCGGCGCGGGAGCGGATGCCGCGCATCGTGGGGACGAGGCCGAGGGCCTGATAAGGCTGGATCATGATTCGGTTGTACAAGAGGGCGCGGGCCATTGTCATCAGTGCCTCTTCTCAGAAGCCCCGTTCGCCGCCACTATCACAAGCGTCGCACCGCGTCACCCGGCCGGCGACTGCATCCGGCGCGGCATGCCGGGAATGCCCGCTTGGGGGCGGGCAGCACGGACTGAATCGCATATGTGTCGATCAGCGCGGGGGTGGCCGGCGGCGGGCCGCAGTGGGAGGCCGACCGTGAGACGTACCGGGGAACGGCGCTCGTCGGCGTCGTCCCCGGCGTCGTTCCCGCCGCCGGGCCAGCGGTCGCGGAGCCCCGGCCTCAGCGTCACCTTCTTGAGGTTGCCGGCCGCCGCCCCGATGAAGCTTGGCCGTCCCCAGCGGCCGGAGAGCTTCTACCTGGCCGCGTTCCTGGACGACACGGCCGCGCGCGCGGAGATGTCGTCCAGGAAGGCGATCGCGGCGGCGGCGCTGGCCCGCCGCCAGGCCAGCAGCGTCCCGTCGAAGGCGTCGCCGGCGACCTCGGCGTCGATCGCGGCGGCGATCGGGGCCAGGGTCTCGCGCTGCCGCCGGATGAGGGCGCTGGCGTCGGTGCCCCGGCGGTACAGTAGGGCGAGCTTGAGCAGCAGGTGCGACCGGATGTCGCGGATGTGGGCGACCGGCATCTCCAGCCACCGCGCGGCGGCCCCGTGGCCCTCGCTGGTGGCGGCGTAGATGGTGCGCTGCGGCCCCTGCCCGGGCTCGGTGCCCTGCGGCGTGATCAGCCCGGCCTCGGCCAGGCGCCCGATGGCGCGGTAGATGACGGGGCGGGGGATCTGCCAGACCCGGCCCAGTTCTCCGTCCGGCGTGGTGAGCTGGGCGACCGCGAAGCCGTGGGTGGGCTGCTGGCTGATGACGGCGAGCACCGTCCACTCGGGCAGCCCCATGACCGTCGGCCCCATGACCGTCGGCCCCATTGCCGGCGGTTCAGGCATCTCCCTCATGCCTCCACAGGGTAGCGCCCGCGCCGGGCGCCCCGCGCCCGCCCGGTAGCGGCGGAACGAAGGCAGCGCCGCGCACACCGCGACCACCCCGGCCACGCACGCCAGCCCGCCGGAGAACTGCGAGAACCGGACGCTGGTGACGCTGGCGACCGCACCGGACCGCAGTTGCCCGGTGACGCTACCAGGCGGTTCCGCCCAGCTCAAACTGGTTTTCACGGCTGGGCGGGCGGGTCACGCGAGGTTGAGGATCAAGATGCCGGCGGCGACGAGGGCGGCGGCGACGACGCGGGCGTGGCCGAATGGCTCCTTGAAGGCCAGCGTGGCGATGAGCGCGCCGAAGATCACGCTGGTCTCGCGGAGCGCGGCGACCGGGGCGAGCTGACCGCGGGTCTGCGCCCACAAGACGAGGCCGTAGGCGAGGACGGCGAGCGCCCCGGCGGCCAGGCCGGCGACGATGACCTTGCGGGGCATCTCGCGCAGGGCCTGCCGCCTGCGCGTGGCCGCCCAGGCGGGGACGCAGAGGCTTTCCAGGATCATCAGCCAGCCGATATACCCGGCGGGGCTGCCCGACAGGCGCACGCCGATGCCGTCCACGGTGGTGTACGCGGCGATCGTGAGCCCGGTGCCGAAGGCCGCGATGAGGGCGGTCCGGCTGGGCGGGCTGGTGCGCCGTCCGGCGAGCACGAGCGTGCCGAGGCCGGCCGAGATGACCACCACGCCCGCCAGTTGCCCCGGCGTGGGCCGCTCGGCGGCGAAGGCGGCCGCCAGGCCGGTGACCACTAGCGGGGACGTGCCCCGGGCGAGCGGGTACACCTGGCCGAAGTCGCCGTGGCTGAACGACCACATCAGCCCCAGGTTGTAGAGCACGTGGATCGCGACTGACGCCAGCAGGTACGGCCAGGCCGCCGTGGCCGGGAGGGCGACGACCGCGACCAGCGGTACGGCGACCACCACCGACCCGATCCCGATCAGGCCGAACGCGACCAGCTGGTCCTTGATCGCGTGGGCCATCGCGTTCCAGGTGGCGTGCGTGATCGCGGCGAGCAAGACGGCGAGCGTGACCGACAGTGGCATACCCGCCATCATCAGGCATGATTGCTTCCATATGCGCCCGAGAAGGAGACCCGTTGTCGCACATGGCGATCCGGCCGCCGGATGAGGAGTTCGTCGCGATCGAGGAGATCCGCGCGGCGGCGCGGCGCACCCTGCCGTCGCCGGTGCGGGAGTTCCCGGAAGGCGGCGCGGGGACGGGGTCAACCCTGCGGGCCAGCCGGCAGGCCCCCCGGGAAGCTCGATGAGCTCGCAAGCCGCTGCCAGCCGCTGGGTGCTGCTGGACGTCGATGATGTGCTGAACCCGGATTTCAGCGCCGCCGTCCGCAAGCGACTCGTCCATCGCGACGGGTGGGTCACCCGGTGGTGCGACCTTCCGGAGGGGCGCTTCCGGCTCTTCGTTAACCCGCGCCATGGCACGTGGCTACGCGAACTGGTCCGGGAGACGGGGGTGCGGCTCGCCTGGGGCACTACCTGGCAAGATGCCGCCAACCAGTACGTCGCCCCGCTGCTGGGGCTGCCCCGGCTGCCCGTCGCGCCGATGATGGCGGGCACGGTCAAGGCACCGAGCATGGTGCCGTGGACTGAGGGCACGCCATTCGCGTGGATCGACAACGACGAGTGGGAGCTGGGGGTCGCGCGCCGCCTGGCCGAGGGCATCGGCCAGGAGTTCTTGCCGGTGCTCGTGGATGAGCGGACGGGCCTCACCGAGGAGCACATCGCCCGGGTCCGGGACTGGGCGCTGGTAGGGTCGGGGCGTGGCCAGGAAGATCGCGACTAACACGGCCGTCACGCGAGGCGAGCTGCTGGACTTCATCCGGACGCGGCATCAGGCGATCGTTATCACCACCCGCAAGGACGGAGGGGTGCAGGCGTCCCCGGTGACCTGCGGGGTCGACGACTCCGGGCGCGTCGTCATCGCGACCTACCCCGAGCGGGCCAAGGCCCGCAACGCGCGGCGCGACCCCGGGCACGTGAGCGTGCTGTTCCTGTCCGATGACTTCGGCGGGCCGTGGGTTCAGGTGGACGGCACCGCGGAGGTGCTTGACGTGCCGGAGGCCGTAGAGCCGCTGGTGGACTACTTCCGGTCGATCTCCGGTGAGCACCCCGACTGGGCCGAGTACCGGGCGGCGATGGCCGCCCAGGGCAAGTCGCTACTGCGGGTCACCCCGGTCAGCTGGGGCCCGGTGGCGACGGGCGGCTTCCCCGAGCGCCTGGCGTAGCCT
>JAICUO010000831.1 GCA_025935815.1 Streptosporangiaceae bacterium | reverse complement strand
TGACGATCGGGCCGCGATTCGCGGCCCGATCGTCAGCAACGGCGATGTTCATGCCGCCCGGAGGCGTGACCTGAGCTAGGCCTGGATGGCTAGCTGCTGGTGCCCGGTGCCGTCGCGGCCAACGCGATCGGGCGGGGTGAACACCGCGAGGAAATGGTCGTCCAGTTGCTCGGCGCTGCCGCCGGCTCCGCACATGCAGAAAAGGCTCGCCTCCCCCTCCAGGTGCACCTTCCCGTCGGGTCCCTTGCCGTCGTCCGGCGCGAACACCTCGATAAGGTGATCGCCGATCGTCTCGTCCTCGGTCTCGGCAAAGCCACACGAGCACCGCACGCCGTCCATTGTCGCTGCCTTTCAGTCGCGCTGATTGTTAATGCGGGTGTCGCGGCAACTACCCCAAACAGGGAGAGGGCGCTTGCCGCATTACCCCGAAGAAAGCGGGCCGCTGCGGCCACCACCCCGAAACGGAAAGGTTCCGTCACCGGGTGACGACGAGGGCGCGGGTGACCTTGCCGCCGGGCGGGGCGGGCGGCAGGTAGCAGTCACACCGCGCGCTGTACTCGCGCACGATCCACAGGCCCCGCCCGGCCTCGGCCAGGTCCCCCGCCAAGCGCGGCGGCGGCGGCATCTCGGCCACCGCGTCCCACACCGCCACCAGCACCCCGTCCGGGCCGGCCAGCAGCCACAGCCGCACGGGCGGCAGGCCCGCCGGCCAGGCGACCTTCCGCGTCGCGGCCATGGAGTTGGTCACCAGCTCCGACACGACCAGGGTCACCTTCTCTTCGAACGTGGCGAGCCGCCATTCCGCCAGCACGTTCCGCGCGTGGCCACGGGCGGAACCCGGCGCCTTGACGTAGGCGCCCAGCTCCAGGAACGACCGCAGCGGAAACCCGGCTAGCCACCGGTCATTGGGTGATGATGGATGAGGAGGGATGACCGGTGGCATTAGCGTGTGCGTATTCATGGCATTCACCGTGCGGCTCCGTTGCGGCAGGAGGTTCGGGGACCTGGAGGGCACGCCGAATAAGCCCGAGGTCAATTCGAGCTAAACGAGCGTGTCATCCCGTGGAATCCACCCTCACACGCCGCGCCGCGGTTACGCTACGACTTATCCACGTGCGGCGGAAACCGGCCGAATGCGCCGGGGAAAGCGCGCACCGCTCATCGGTTGGCTATCGGAACGATGCAGGAGGCCCTCACCATGCCGCGCCCGCCCATCCGAGACCCCCGGAAAGACCCCCGCGCCCTGCTCGGCCGGGCGCTCAAGCGCCCTGCGCGTCGCCGCCGGGTACACCACCCAGGCCGCGCTGGCCGCCCGCCTCGACGGCCACGGCGAGGACTCCGTGCAGAAGGCCGAGACCGGCTACCAGCTCCCCACCGACGACCTGATCCTGCGGTGGCTCGACACCTGCGAGGCCAGCGCACTCGACCGCGAGCTCATCGCCGACCTCGCCGAGCACGCGCGCGAAGCCGAGCCCATCATCCCCCACTTCGCCGAGCCCTGGCTGGAGGTAGAACGGGAGGCAACGCTCATCCGGATCTGGGCGCTGTTCGTGATGCCCGGCCTACTGCAGACGCTGGCGTACGCGCGGGCAATGTTCACAATGGTCGGCCTGAACGAGGATCAGGCGGCTGCCAAGGCCACCCGCCGCGTCAAGCGACGGGACATCGTCGGCCCTCCCAGCAGCACACGCCTGACGGCGCTTCTCTACGAGCCGCTGCTGAACCGCCTAGTTGGCACCCCCGAGATCATGATCGAGGAACTTGACCACCTGTTGGAGATGTCGCAGCTTCCCAACGTGGTACTCCAGGTCATCCCGGAGGCTGAGTACTTTGTCGGATGTGAAGGGCAGTTCGAGATCGCGAGCGGTCGCGGAATCCCCGATACTCTGAACATGATTACGGTTGAGGATCAGACCGTGATCACTCCGGCCCTGGTAGACAAAGCCATCGCCACGTTCGAAGAAGTACGCGGCTACGCCCTCAACGTTACGGAGTCGCGGGCACTCATCCAGGAGGCGCTGCAACGATGGAAGACCCAGCAGCTCTGATCCCGGGCTGGCGTAAGTCCAGCTACAGCAGCAACGGCGGCTCCGCCTGCGTCGAAGTCGGCGCGTGGCGCAAGTCCAGCTACAGCGGCAACGGCGGCTCCGCCTGCGTCGAGGTCGGCAGTCCAGCGACAAGCAGTGCGGTGACCGGTGTCCTGGTGCGGGACACCACCGACCGCGCGGGCGCGGTGCTCGCCGTTCCCACCGCCGCCTGGCGCGCACTGCTCGCCGAAGTCCGGGGGTAGCCGGGATCCGCGCCTGGGCACCTCGGGGCGCTGGCGGCCCGAGGGTGACGTCAGTCGGGCGTCACCGAGCGCCACTGGCGGACTTGCCACTTGCCGACGACCTGGTTGAGCACGAACGGGTCCCCGTTGGCGAACTCCTCGGCCGCCTCGCGGGTGGTGAAGACGGCCATCGCGCCGCCGTCGCCGTCGGTGAACGGGCCGACCGACAGCATCGTGCCCGCGTCCATGAACTCCCGCCACCTGGCCTGGTGCGCCGGGAAGTGCTCGCGGGCGGCCGCGAAGTTCTCCCCGTTCTCGTAGAACACCACGTACCGGGTCTCATCACTCACTGGGCAGGTCTCCTCGGCGCGGCGACGGCAAGCTGGCGGTGTCGAGCGTAACGTCAAACGGCTCCGGAAGCCGCAGCTTCCGGCCCACGCAGACGGTCTCGATCCGAGCGTAGCCACCGTCACCCGGCGCGCTGAACAGGGAGACAGTCATCGGGGTGGTGAACCTGTCGATCACGAGGTAGTGCGGCACGCCGGCGAGGGCGCAGGCAAGCGGCTTGATCTCGCGGTCCTCGCGAATGCTCGAATGCGTTGCGATCTCCGCGACCAGCAAAACGCGGTCAAGTGGCCTAGTCGACTCAAGGTTCTGCAGGCTCGCCTCATCCCGCAAGACCATCAGGTCAGGCTCAATGAGATCGTTCGTGGCTGGCAGCTTGATCTCACCCGCCTGGTCTGGCATCCACCCCTTCTCGGCGCACG
>JAICUO010000550.1 GCA_025935815.1 Streptosporangiaceae bacterium | reverse complement strand
GAGGGTGGTTGCTGTCGATCCACTGGATCAGGGCCAGGGGCGATCCGCTGAAGTGGTCGCGGATGCGGGCCTGGATGGCGCGGAACTCATGCCCCTGGGCGAAGTCGCGGTCGGAGGCCTCGCCGCAGCCGCAGGCGCACGGGCGGATCGCGGCAAGAGATTCAGGCGAAAGTTTCCCGTCGGCGCGTCGCGTTGGCCTGTCACGCTCGAATACCGCTAGCATCGTGTCCGCATCGTCACCAATAGGGCATGCCTCGGCTGGTTACCGCAGACATGTCTGGTTCACCGAAGCGGGGCCTATGACTGCCGATTCCAGCGCTTTGACGCCGCCCTCTCCCGCCAGGACTGCGCCTCTGTCACGCAAGGCCAGCCCTGTTCCGTTCACGTTCATCTCGCTCGGGGTCATCCTGTCCGTTCTCGGCATCGTGGTGCTTACCTGTGTCACCTGGGCGGTCGCGCGTCATGCGCCGGCGGTCCCCGGCGTGATCAAGGGAGTGCTGGCGGGCTACGCGCTCAGCGGGGCCTGCACGCTGCTCGCGGCAGCAACCATCATCCGGCAGGCGCGCACGCAACTCCAGGAGCGGCGACGTCAGTTGGCTGAGCTGAAAGCCGGCACCCTGCCCGAGCGGGCTCGGCAGGCCACTCAGGCACTCCAGCGGGCGATGAGCCTTTCTGCGGAACTCCAGGCGGAGATGGACACACGGACAGCCCTGCTTGAGCAGGCAAGGCAGCAGATGGCCGAGACCAGGCAGCAAACCGAAGACCTTCAGCACCTGGCAGCGGCAGATCCCGAACTGCTCCGGATCACCAATGAGCGGTGGGACCGTGGAGTAGCTCGCCGGTTCAGCGAATTCGAACGTGGCGCACGACAGCGCGAGTGGGTGATCGGGACCGTCGTGGCAGTAGCCGCCGGCATCGTGGCGATACTGGTCTCTCGCTTCCTCTTCGGGTTCTGACCAGCGGGGAGGCAGACGGCCGGGTGCAGCATCCATGACGTGTCGCGGCTTCGCGCACGGGCGGCACGGTAGCGTGGCCCACCCCGCACGCATGGACGGGAACGGCTGACCGGAAGGACGCGGGAGACAAGTGACTGCCGCCGCAAGTGATCCCGGCCAGGAGCACGGGAGCCGTGCTGATCTCGCGGCGTTCGTCGCGTCGCAGTGGCCGGAGTGGGAACGCGTGGGAATCGGCCCGGACGAGGACACCATCGTGAGCGCTGCGGCGGTCGGCCTGGTGGAACTGGTGTGGCGCAACTCCCCGCTGGAGGCCATGCACGCCGGCGGCGGCCTGCGCGGGCGCGGCCCGAGCGACGGGGAGTTGTTCGCCGAGAGCGTCGCCCTGCACCGGGCCGGGAAGGTCGCCCTGCCCCGGGTGTTCGGCCTGCTGGAGTTCGAGGAGCACGTGCTGGACCGGTACCGCCCCTGGGCGGCGGGCGGGCGTACCTTGCAGGAGATGGGCTACGGCAGCCTCGGCGCGTTCGCCAAGCACGTCCGGCGCCATACGAACACTCTGCTCGCCATCAGGGACGACGGTTACCGGCTGCTGCTGGGCTACCTGATTATGCTCACCAGGCTCCGCGGTCGCGGCCACTACGGGATGCCGCGCTGGCCCGCGATCGCCGCAAGTGTCCGGGAACTGCTCCTTACGCCAGAGCACCCGGCCTGGCTCGCCCAGATGCGTGACACTGCCCTCGCGGTGGCCCCGCCAGGTACACCGCTCCCGGACGCGCTGCACCGCACCTTGCTCGACGGGCCGGACACGCTCCCGCTTCCGGTCCTGGACTGGCTGGCCGACCGGGTTATGTACCCCGCCCGGTTGCTTACGGCGGACCGGGAGCAAGGGACTGAAGGAGGCAGGTACCCGGCCGAGTCCCCTCCCGGCGAGCTGTTCCCGCGCGTAACTGAGCTGAGGTTCGCGGTGCCCGCCAGCCAGCGGATCGCCATTTATGACCGCCTGGCCGGCGACCTGGAGGGCCGACTCCGTGAGGCCAGGGAACGCCACGACGGCTACATCAGGGAATACCTCGCCTACCTGCGAGGTCTTCGCAGCGAAGCACAGCGGCAGGCCGCCGCGGACTGACGTCCGCCAGACTACTGGTCGTACGGCTTGTACGGCATTGCCGCAGGCTGGGTGGGTCGGTGAGGCCGGCGCCGGGGCAGAACTGGCCCCCAGGGTACGCCTTGGTCTTGGCCGGGCCGAAACGCGGCCCGCCGGCGATCTGCGCTCAGGGGTTACAGCGCGGCTAACTCGCCGGGATCTCCCCCCTCCGGGTCCGGCTCGCCCTGGCTGGCCGGGCTCGGGGTCACCAATTCCACGTGCACCTCCTCGGTCGCCCTGTTCGTCGCCCCCTCCAGGCGTGCCTGCTTGTCCTCCGCGCTCTCACCCGGAACATCCGGTCCCGCGTACCGCAGGTACCGGTCCTCGATCTCCGCTTCCGCCTGCTCTCCCAGGTCCGCGAAGAACCTGGCCGGGTCCTCCAGCTTGCCGTAGCTAGCCGGCAGGTGCCGCCGCCAGTGGGCTAGGGCCTCGGCCCCGTAGCGGTTCACCGGCCGCCTTCCCTTCCCCGATGGCCGGGCAGGATGGCGGCGCGGAGGCGGTCCAACTCGGCCCGGTAGGCATCGGCTTGCCGCTCGGCGCGCTCGGCACGGGCGCGCAAGTCAGCGCGCAGTTCCTCGCGCTCACGGGCGGCCTCGGCACGGGCCTGGCCCAGCATCCGCTCCGCGTCGGCGCGGGCGCGCTCGGTCTCGGCCTGGGCGGCTTGCGCGGCGGCCTGCGCGCGGACGGTTTCCTGCCGGGACTGCCCGGCCGCGTTCCCGGCATTGGCCGCTGTCTGCCGGGCCTGGTCACGGTCGGCCTCAGCGGCGCGAACGCGGGCGCCGGCGCCGGCGCGGGCCTGGGCGATGGCCTCGTCCCGTTCGGCCTCGGCGGCAGCGATCCGCACGTCGGCGTCGGTGCGGGCCTTGGCCACGGCGGTGTCCCGGTCGGTTTCGGCGGCCTGGACGCGAGCCTCGGCGGCGGTCACGCGGGCCAGGGCGGCGGTCAGTTCCTCGCTCATCTGTTCGGCGGCGGCATCGGCCTCGGACCGGAACTGGTCGGCCTCGGCGGCGCTGCGGTCAGCGGCGGCGGCGCGGGACTCGGCACTCGTCGCGCGGGCCTCGGCGGCGGCGCGGGCGGCCTCCACCTCGGCCTCGGCGGCGGTCGGGTCGGTGAGGGTGTCGATCCGGTCCCGCAGCTCGGTGCCCAGCGCGGAGATCCGGTCGGCCTCGGCGCGCAGCGACCGCAGCAGCTCCGCCCCGGCGACCCGGGCCATGGTCACCGGGGCGGTGTCATCGGCCGAGCTGATCGCGGTACCGGCCTTCTCGGCCTCCAGTCGGCGCCGTTCCCGCCAGGCCGACACGCGGGTATGGCCGCGCCCGGCGCAGTATTCCGGCGGCCGGCCTGGGTTCTCGGCCGGGGCGGCGGACTCCCCGCATCCCGGGTACTTGCACGCTGGCCGCGTGGTGCTGCTCCTGGCGGCTGTGGCGGTCTTGCTGGTCGTCATCGGCCCTCCCGTCATGATGATGGCTCCCGGTCTGGCGGGGCCTTTTCGTATCGGGTGACGTAACGAATGAAACGAAACGAAACGGTTCCCGTGCCGTGCTCAGGCGGCTCGGCTGCCCGGCGGGACGGGCGGGCCGACCTGGATCAGGTCGCGGTTGAAACTGTGGCCCCGGCCCAGCGGCGGCAGGGTCACGGTGAGCAGGTGCCGCAGGACTTCCTTCTTGCGGCCGAGGGTGAGGTCGTTCCAGGTGCGGCGAGCGTCGCTGGTGGCGGCGAAGTCGGCCAGCGGGCTCTTCGCGGTCGCGGTCGACAGGTCGCCGCGCAGCCGGGCGATGGCCGCGTCCAGCTCGGCGGTGATGGTCTCCAGCTGCTCGCCGTCGATCGTCCCGCGGGCGAACATCTGCGCCGCGCCCTTCTTGCGGGTCTCGGTCACCACCAGCTCCTGGCGCAGCGCGGCCACGTCCACGCCCGTTTCCCTCGGCAGCAGGTCGCTGATGTCGGGGCGCGACAGCCGCTCGATGACCACGCTCTCCACGTGCGCGTCGGTGCGGGCGGCGGGCCACGAGCAGTGCCCGACCCGGCGGCAGCGGTAGACCGGGACGCCGGCGGAGTTGTGCCGCACCGTCATCGTGGTTCCGTCGTTGCAGGCGCCGCACCGGTAGATCAGCGACCCCAGCCACCGGGGGGTATTGCCCGGCGAGGTCTTGCGCGCCGGGTCGGAGAACATGGTGATCAGCGCCTGGCGCACGTCCTCGTGCAAGATCGGCTCGTAGGCGTTACGGGTGACGACCTGCCCCTGGTAGACCACGTGCCCGGAGGTGCGGGGGCTGGTGAGGATCTGCCGCAGCGTGCGGGAGTTCCACCCGCCGTGCCTGGCCTGCTTCCCGTTGCGGCGCACGACCCGGCCGTCGGTCATCGCGACGGTGGGCACGCCACGGGCGGCCAGGTCGCGCAGGAGCTGGTTCTCCGGCACCCCGGCCAGCAGGTCATCGGCCCAGCGGCGGACCTCGGCCGCCTCCTTCTCGTTGTGCCGGGTCATGTCGAGCACGGCCCGGTCCTGGTAGACCCGCTCCATCGCGGGGGCCTTGGGGTTGGCGCAGGCCGAGCGGACCCGGCCGGTGTCCACGCCCCACCCGTAGGGGCGGACCCCGCCGCCGTAGTCTCCGTTGCGGGCCTGCCGCTTGCGGGCCAGCGCCACCCGCTCGCCCCGGTGCTCGGACTCGTACTCCGCCTCGTTGACATCGTCCCGCAGCTCCTTGCGCCCCGCCGCCCGCTCCAGCCGGTACTCCGCTCCCTTGGTCGAGGAGTACACGCGCAGCTTGTGCGCGCGGGCGAGCCGGATGAAGGAGTTGACCTCGTCGGTGTTGCGCAGGAACCGGTTGGCGTGCCAGAAGATCAGCGTGCCGATCTTCCCGGCTGCGATGTCGGCTAGCAGCCGCTCGTACTCCGGGCGCTCCACCCCGCTGTAGGCGGATAGGTCGTTGTCGGTGTAGGTGACGTCCAGGGTGATGCCGATCTCGTCGGCGAGCTCCTCGTTGTCTTGGTGCTGGGTGCCCACCCCGGCCTCGGCCCCGGACTTGTCCACCGATACCCGGCAGTAGTCCGCGTCCAGCCGGGTATCTGTCTCGTCATGTCCGCTACGTGCCTGCATGTACCCAGTTTAGATGATTTAAATGCCCCAATCCAGTAACTGGGAAGACCACGACCATCCGCATGCTGCTCGCCCTCCAGCGGCAAACCAGCGGCCGGGCAGAGGTTCTCGGGCTCGACT
>JAICUO010000654.1 GCA_025935815.1 Streptosporangiaceae bacterium | reverse complement strand
GGAACCTGACGAACAGCCGCTGAAGGAGGGCCACAATCCATGACCCCTGCGATCAGAACCCACGGCCTAGGCCGGGATTACGGCCCGGTCCGGGCCGTCGCCGGCCTCGACCTGGTGGTCGAGCCTGGCCAGGTCTTCGCGTTCCTGGGCCCCAACGGGGCCGGGAAGACCACGACCATCCGCATGCTGCTCGCCCTCCAGCGGCAAACCAGCGGCCGGGCAGAGGTTCTCGGGCTCGACTGCGCCCGGGACTACGTCGAGGTCCACCGGCGGACCGGCTACCTGCCGGGGGAGCTCGCGCTGTACCCGAGGATGACCGGCCGCCAGCACATCGCCTGGCACGCCGGGGCCCGGGGACTGCGGGAGCTGTCGCTCGCCTGGACGCTGGCCGACCGGTTCGGCGCCGTGCTTGACCGCCCGGCCCGGGACCTGTCCAAGGGCAACAAGCAGAAGGTCGGCCTGATCCTGGCGTTCATGAGCCGGCCGGAGCTGCTCATCCTCGACGAGCCGACCTCGGGCCTGGACCCCCTGACGCGCAGCGAGTTCGCCGGGCTGGTGCGCGAGGTGACCGCGGAAGGCAGGACGGTGTTCTGGTCGGCGCACGAGCTTGATGAGGTGCAGCGCCTCGCCGACCGGGTCGCGATCATCAGGCAAGGCCGGCTCATCGCCACCGAGACCGTCGAGGCCCTGCGCGCCAGCACACCGCAGACCGTGACCGCGCGGTTCGCCCGGCCCGTGGATCCCGCGCTGTTCGCCGGGATCAGCGGGGTATCTGTCACCTCCTGCGCCGGCGCGGTCGTCCAGTTGCGGGTAACCGACGCGATCGGCCCGGTGCTGCGGGCGGTCGCCGACCACGATCCGGTGGACTTCACCGCGCAGCACGCTGACCTGGATGAGCTCTTCCTCGCCTACTACCGCCAGCCAACCGCAGCGGAGCCGTCTCATGCATCCTGACATTCCCGCGCGCCCTGGCATCGCCTGGCTCGACCTGTCGGGCCGGCGGCGGGCCCTCATCGGCTACTGCCTCGGCATGGCCGTGTACGCACTGGCCGTGGTGGCCATGTACCCGGCGTTCAAGACCTCAAGCTCCCTGGACAAGTTCATCGCCAGCGACCCCACGGCCGCCGCGGTGTTCGGGATATCAGGGTCCATCTCCACGTCTGGCGGGTGGCTCAGCGGCAACATCTACGCGAACTTCTTCCCCCTGGTCATGCTGCTGCTGACCATCGGCTACGGCGCGACCTGCCTGGCCGGGCAAGACGAGGACGGCACGCTCGGCCTGCTCGCCGTCCTCCCGGTCCGGCGCACCGTCATCGTGGCGCACAAGGCCGCCGCGATGGCCGCCCAGGCCGCCGTGCTCGCGGCGACGGTCGCGGTCCTCGTGATCATCGGGCGGTCTTTCCAGCTGGAAGTCACCATCAGCAACGTCGTCTCCGCCTCAGCCGCGGTCCTGCTCATGGGCCTGGACTTCGGCCTGGTCACGATGGCGGCCGGGGCGCTGGCCGGCAGGCGGGGAACCGCGATCGGCGCCGGGACGGCGCTGGCCGCGGCCTCCTACCTGATCAGCTCCCTCGCCCCGGTGACCTCATGGATCCGGCCGGGCAAGTACGCCTCCCTGTTCTACTGGTCAGTCGGGAACAGCCAGATCAGCCATGGCGTCAGCGCCAGCGACTACGCGGTCCTGGTCACCGTCGGCCTGTGCGCCCTCACCGCGGCCATGCTCGCCTTCCGCCGCCTCGACATCCACTGACCGCCGAGCAGTAGCCCGCGTCTTTTCCGCAGGCGGAGGCTAACAGGTCTTCGCGGTGAGCGGGGCACTGCTTACCTTGGCCGGCTACGCCGCGATCGACGGGGACAGGGCGCTCGAAGGCCCTGGCCAGCTTGTCATGCAGGCCAGGGTCTGCGTGGACGAGGACCTCATCGCCCGGCTGCAGGCTCGTGCTGGCCTTGAGGGGCACGAGTTGGCCGTCGCGCACGATGAAGCTGACCCAGGCCTGGCCGGGCAGGCCGGCGAGCTGGTCGATGGTCCGGCCGTCGGCGGGCGAGCCGGCCGTGACGGTGAACTGGTGGACGCCGGAAGGCTCGTCCCGCAGCCGGACCCCCAGCGCCCACGGCTCGGGCTCGACCGGGCGCATCGGCACCCGCAGCAGCCGCGCGGCGGCCGGCACGAGGCTGCCCTGCACGACGACGGAGAACACCACGGCCACGGCGACGATGCCGTACAGCCGCTGCGCGCCCGGCACGCCGGCCTCGAGCAGGAAGCTGCCCAGCAGGATCGGCACGGCTCCCTTCAGGCCCGCGAACAGCACGAAGCCCAGCTCGCCGCGCCCCAGCCGGGCCGGGGCCAGGCATATCCCGACCACGACGGGACGGATGACGACCGCCAGCGCGGCCCCTACGACCAGCCCCGGCACCCACACGCCCGCCTGGCTGACCACGTCCAGGTCAATGGTCAGGCCCAGAACGACGAACGCGACGATCTCGGCGAGGCTAGCCAGCGCCGAGTGGAACCGCTCGACCTCCCGCTTGTAGGGGGCGCGCCCGTCGCCGAGCACGATCCCGGCGATGAACACCGCCAGGAAGCCCGACCCGTGAGCGAGCGTCGCGACGGCGAACAGTAGCAGCGAGCAGGCCAGGGTCCGCAGCGGGTACAGGCCCTCCCCGGGCAGCGGGACCCGCCGCATGAACCACAAAAGCGCGGCCCCGCCCGCCACGCCGACGGCCGCGCCCACCCCCATCTGGAGCAGGAACTGCCCGCCGACGCGGGCGAACGCCCCCGCGGACAGGCCGCCGGCGCCGATCAGGCTGACCATCAGCGCGATCCCGACCGGGTCGTTCGCGCCCGACTCCCCTTTCAGGATGACATCGCCCGGGCCGGCGATCTCACGCTGGCCCAGGACGGAGAAAACGACCGCCGGGTCAGTCGGCGCCACCGCCGTGGCCAGCAGCACCGACGTATACCAGTCCAAGGCGAAGGCAGTGTGCGCGAGCAGGGCGCACGCCGCCACGGTCCCGAACGTCCCCGCCACGCCGGTCACGCTGACCGGCACGGCAGCCGACCGGAACCGCGACCAGCCGATCTGCATTCCCCCGTCGAACAAGATGCACGCCAGCGCGACCGTCACTACCCGCTCAACCACCAGGTGCGGCGGCTCGTGCAGCGCGGGGACGACCGCCACCGCCACCGCCGCACCCACCAGCACCAGCGCCGGGGACGGCACCTTCACCCGCTCGGTCAGCCGGTTCGACAGCACCACCACCAGGCCCACCGCGGCCGCTAGCAGCACCATCACGGCAAAAGGCCCGGCATCAGTCACGAGCGGCGCACCCCCACGGTCAGGCATCGGCGAAACGTTCCCGACCAGCCTTCCCGGGGCACCACGGCCAAGCTTACCGGCCCGCAGTCCAGCGCGCCTCGCACGGGCAAGTGCCAAGGTCCTCGCCTTGCCCGCGTGCACGCAAGGTTGCCTGCTTTATGATCAGTACATGACTGACCCCCCCCAGTCGGAAGCGCCGCTCCGGCGGGGGGCTGAGTCCCCGGCGGGCCGGGTGCCCTGGGGGACGATCTGCCGCGAGGATGTCGTCCAGGCCGCGATGGCAATCGTCTCGGCCGGCGGGTACGAGGAGATGTCCATACGCAGCCTGGCCGCCTCGCTCGGCGTAGCGCCCATGTCTTTGTACCGGCACATCCGCGATAAGGACGATCTTCTCGACGAGGTCGTCGACCGGCTCCTTGCCCGCGTATGGCGTCCCGCCGCCGCTGAGGACGACTGGCAGGCCTGGATAACCGAAGCCGCGTCCAGGCTGCGTGATTTCCTGGTCAGCCAGCCTGCGGCACTGCATGTCTACCTTCGCCACCCTGTCGTCTCCACAGCCGCCATCGAACGCATGAACGTGATGATGGGCGTCCTACGGCAGGCCCGAATCGATGAACATGGCGCTCGGAGCGCATACGGAACCCTGCATACCTACACCATCGGCTTCGCCGCGCTCGAGGCCGCGCGAGCCGGCTGGGCTCCCGATGACGGGGACGCCGGCCAGCTCGCCCGGGAACTCGGCGCTTACACCGCCACCGGGCAGTTCATCGAGGGCCTGCGCTACCTGCTCCAGGGAATCAGCAGCCAGCCCGGATCCCCCGGGGACGCCGGCACCTGACGGAACGCCAGCGCAATGTCTGGCGGGATCACCGCGAAGATGGGACCGAGGTCTGCCGCTCCTCACGGGGCGCCGCCTTCCCGGCCGCTGCGCCGCGGAACGGGCGCAGCGGCGGTGAGACGCACTGGGAGATGACGCCGTGCCCGGCCAGCCCGACGGCCTGTATCG
>JAICUO010000370.1 GCA_025935815.1 Streptosporangiaceae bacterium | reverse complement strand
GGGAGCTGGCCAACCTCGGCTCCGCTCCGACTTACCTGGATGGCCAGCAGGTCACCCGCGTCCTGCTGGACAACGTCCAGGAGGTGACCCTCGGCTCGGCGGACGGCCCCGTGCTGCGCCTGGAGCCGGCGCCCGCCGCCGCCCCGCAGCCAGCGGCACCCGTGGCCCCGGTCCCGGCTCCGGCTCCGGCTCCGGCTCCGGCTCCGGCCAGCCTCCCCGGCGCTCAGCCGGCCGGCTGGAACGCCGTCCCAGGGGCTCCCTCCGCGTACGGCTATGGCGCCCCTCAAGGCCCCCCGGTGATCCCCCCTGGCTGGGGCTCCCCCGTGGGCCAGGGCCTTCCCCCCGGCTACGCGCCCGGCTGGACGGCGCCCGTCCCGCCGGGCGCCCAGGGCGGGGAGGCGGAGCTGGCGACGGTGCTGCGGGTCTTGTTCCCCGTGCAGAGCTGGCTGCACAACTCCGGGTGGCGGCAGGGGCTGCGGCTCGCGGTCATCGCGTACGCGCTGCTCCCGCTGATCTTCTTGACGGTGCTCAGCTCCTCGAGCGACCTGTCCACGCCCGGCTGGGCTTACAGCCTTTACGTGGCGCCGCTATGGGCGGCCGGCTTCTGGATGCTGATCCGCCCGCCGGAGCACCTGAAGAAGCAGGAGATCCTGATCGGGGTCGGCATCGTGATCTGGACGCTGATCTGGATCCGGGTCATCACGATCACCATCAACGACGCCCTGCCCGTCAAGAACGGGATCGGCGTCGGCTCGGCGATCGTGATCGGGATCAACGAGGAGGTCACGAAGGCGCTGCCGGTGCTGATCGCCGGGCTCCTGCTGCTCAGGTACCGCAAGGTCAAGCTGGACGTCCGCATGTGGATGTTCCTCGGCACCATCGCCGGGCTAACCTTCGGCGTGGCCGAGCAGGCCTTCTACACCTCCAACGACATCATCTTGATCAACATCGCGAAGTCGCCCAGCGAGGCGGTCACCGCCATCTTGGCCTTCGCCGAGCGGGTGTTCGTGGACGGGTTCCAGCACGCCGTGTGGGCGGGGATCTCCGGCTTCTTCATTGGCATGGCGATCAACTACCGCCGCCGCCGGGTCCAGCTGATCCTCTTGGGCATCGGGACGCCCGCCTTGCTGCACGCGCTGAACGACTGGCTCGCGGGCACCTCGCCGTGGCTGGTGATCCTGGTTCAGGCGGCGTCCCTGCTGCTGTTCCTCGGCTACACGATGTCCGCGGCGGCGATCGAGCAGCAGGTCCGGGAGACCCCGATCTTCCGCGGCCAGTCGATGATCATGGAGGCGATCAAGTTCGACCAGCCCCCTCCCCGGTAAGCGCCGTACTGGTAAGCGCCGTACCGGTAAGCGCCGGCCCGCCAGCGTCTCGCGCCGCCATCGGCTGAAGACCTCGATGAGCTGGCGGCCGAAGGCGGGGATGTCGTCCGGCCAGCGGCTGGTGACGAGCAGGTCGTCCACGACCACCTCCCGGTCGATGCGGCTGGCGCCGGCATTGCGCAAGTCGGTGGCCAGCGACGGCCAGGACGTCAGGGTGCGGCCGCTGGCGACTCCGGCCTCGACCAGCATCCACGGCGCGTGGCAGATCGCCCCGACCGGCTTGCCCTGGTCGAAGAAGTCGCGGACGAAACGGACGGCGTCGGGGCTCGTCCGCAGCGCGTCCGGGTTGGCGACGCCGCCGGGAAGGACGAGGGCGTCGTAGTCAGCCCCGCTGACCCCGGTGACCAGCCGGTCCACCCGGACCGTGCCCGACTTGTCGTGATGGCGGGCCATCTGGATCTCACCCGGCTCGACCGAGACGAGCTCCACGTCGGCGCCCGCGTCGCGCAGCGCCTGCCACGGACCGGTCAGCTCGGACTCCTCGACCATGTCGGTCGCCAGGAACGCGACCTTCATGCCCTTCAGCTCCTGAGCCATTGCGTCCTCCCGGTGATTGGTTGCCTGCCGCTTGCGAACCGCGCGGCTACCCCGGCTGGCCCGGGGTAACCCTGACCGGAGGGCGGTCCGCGCGGCTGGCTATCCCTTCTGGAGGGTGCGGACGACGCGCTGGTGCTCGCGCATCGTCTCGGTGCCGTCCAGGCCCGGCTGCCGGCCGAACCCGCAGTACATGGCGACGCCAAAGTCGGTGATGTACCGGGAGGCGGTCGCGTGCCGGCGCCATAGCCCGGTCTCCCCGTCGATCGGCAGCACGATGCCGAGGAAGACCCGGGCGCCGCCCGGCTCCAGGTCCGTCAGCGGGCGGAAGAAGCTCCGGTCCTCGCTGCGCAGGTAACGCGGGCCGGCCAGGTGCAGCCAGTCGACGACCCGGCCGGAGTTGCGGACCGCGAAGTTGGCCATCCGCACCATCAGCGCCATGTCGCGCGCCTCGTACATCGGCCATTCGGGGAACGTGCCATAGCAGAAGTGGTACCCGACGAGCACGTCCGCCGGGATCAGCCGGGTCAGCCGCGCCACCGGGCCGGCGAAGCGCTCCCAGCCGCCTTCGGACGTCCACGCGAGCACGCCCTCCAGGTCCTGCGTCTCGTAGGCGAGGTCCCACTGGATGGCCAGGTCCCCGGGCGGTATGGCATCGGTCAGCCGGCTGAGCTCGCGGCCGACGAGATCCTCGAAAGCCCGCTCGGCGACCGGGTAGTCGGCCTGGAAGTCGTGCTTGAAGGCGTTCAGGGCGCTCGCCGGGAACGGCAAGCCGACCTGGAACCGCAGGTGCGCGGGAATGACGCCGGCGTCCCGGAGCGCCTGGAACGACTGATAGCCGGCGATCGCGTCGTCGATGCGCGGCCAGGTGTCCCAGTGCAGCTCGGTGACCCCGGGACGGACCGTGAACACCGGGGTCTCGTAGGCGTGCCGGGGCAGCCCGGTAGGAGAGTCGGTCTCCCTGACCGTGACGATGCCCGGGTTCGGGCGGACGAGCCGCTCCCGCTCATAGCTGACCCAGCCGGCCCGCGCCCCGGTCTCCCCGTCGGGCAACGCGAATACCAGGTCACCGAAGAACCCGGCCGCCGCGCGCAGCGCGCTGTCGGTCGAATCCGCCGGAAGGCTGCCCACCAGCAGCAACTCGCTGTTCACGCGCGGCGCCATCGCCGCCTCCCTCCGCGGTTGTCCCACCCGCCACGCTAGCCGCGCACCCGCGGGTACTCAAGCAGCGAGGACGGCCGGGACCACCGGAGGGCACTATCCGGTCTAGCTCTTAAGGCTCTGGTACTGGCGCAGCAGCAGCGCCTTGGCGGCCGCCGGGTCGGGGGTGCTCGCCGTGAACTCGTGCACGTCGATCACGTAGACGCCGGTGTGCGCGGCGATCTCCGCGTTGGCGTTCCCGAGGGAGTCGATGGTCGGGTCGGAGATGCCCACTCCGCCGTCCGCGGGGTCGGTTATCGACTTCGCCGGCTTCGGGGTGTCCTTCAAGGTGCCGGTCAGGCCGTCGAACAGGCTGACGGCGCCCGAGGAGCCCTTGAACTTGATGATGGCGATGCTCTGCTGCGAGCCGTCGGCGTTGATCCAGCCCTGGATGGTGCCGGACACGAACCCGCGCTGGGTGTACAGCGCCTTCTCCTTGGTGAAGGCGCTCTCGACGTAGAACGCCTTGATGAAGGCGTCCAGGCCCATCGGCGTGCTCTTGTTGTCGTCCCACGGCTTGGCGCCCGCTGGCATCGGCAGGACGCCCAGCGGGCCGCTGTTCGGCGGACTCGTGGTGGCCGGGGTGCTCGGGGTGGAGCCGCCCCCGGATGTCGAGGCCCCGGAGGTGGGCGGCGTCGCCGATGACGAGCTGCTGGCCGAGAACTGGGGTACGATGTGGCACGCCGTGATAACGGGCACGAGTGCTATCAGTGGTGTATATCGGGCGATACCTCGCATGGAACCCGAACCCTCTCGTGAAGAGGGGGATATGTCCCCCGAAAAAGTAAATTTCATCCACACAGTAGCGCCCGCCCGCAAGCGAGGCTCGTCGGCCGGCGCCATGGTTCCCACACCGTTACCGGATGGTGCTGTTGACCGTTGCTGTTGTCTGGCGGGATGTGGGTTACTCTGGCCGGCCGGCGCCGAAGTTCCGGTCCCGCTTGGCCTGGGAGCGGCGGCGCTTGTCCGCGAGGCGGCGCTCGCGGGCGGCGCGGCTCGGCTTGGTCGCCACCCGGGCCCGCGGCGGCGCGGCGACGGCATCTCGCATCAGGTCAGCGAGCCGGGCGCGGGCCTCCTGGCGGTTCATCAGCTGGCTGCGCTCCCCCGAGGAGGCGACGGTGAGCACCCCGTGGGCGAGGCGGCCGCCGAGCCGGTCCACGGCCCGGCGGCGCGCCCAGTCCGGCAGCGCCGCCGAGGCCGCCACGTCGAACGACAGCTCCACCCGGCTGTCGGCGGTGTTCACCGACTGCCCGCCCGGCCCCGACGATCGCGAGAAGCGTTCGCGCAGCTCCCCGCCCGGGATCACTAGCCAGGGGTTCACCCGCAAGTCTTCAGCCACCCATCAAGGATGCAGTATGGGCGCAATCGTGACCAACCCGCGTCAACGCGGGCCGGGCGCCGCGTCGTCCAACCGATATGCGACAGCTACTTCCCGGGGGCACCACCCCCGGACACCCGCGGCCTTCCGCCGCGGGTCCGGCCGCCCGCCTGCCCCGCCGGGGACGACGCGGACGCGGGCGCCGGCCCATTCTGGCCATCTCCGGGATGGCCATCATCGGCAGCGCGGTCCTTGGCAGCGCCACGCTCGCGGGCTGCTCCGGCAGCATGTCATCATCATCGGCGTCCAACGCCCCGGGGACCACGGCGGAGGGCGCCCCGCAGGCCGCGGCCCCCGCCGCCGCGAACGGCGCGGCGGCGGGCGGGGCGGGCGGTGGCACGGCCGACCGCACCGCGGGCGGCCAGCCGAACTCGGCCGCCGCGGCGAAGCTGGCCCCGTCCCGCCAGCAGATCATCTACACGGCGCAGCTCACCGTCCGGTCCAAGGACGTGGGCTCGGCGGTCGCCAGCGCGACGCGAATCGTGACGACGGCGGGCGGCTACGTCTCGTCGGAGAGCGCGACGAGCGACCCCGATCACCCGGCCAGCGCCACCGCGACGATCGAGCTGAAGATCCCGGTCGCCGTCTACCAGCAGACCCTCGCCAGCTTGTCCGGTGGCAGCCTGGGCACGCAGTTGTCGCTGCGGCAGCAGGCGCAGGACGTTACCCAGCAGGTCGCCGACGTCGACAGCCAGGTGACCTCGGACCTGGCGGCCATCGCCCAGCTGCGCGAGCTGCTGAAGCACGCCGGGTCGGTGGGAGAGCTGCTGGACGTCCAGAACCAGATCAACCAGCAGGAGGCCGCGCTGGAGGGCATGCAGGCCCAGCAGCGGGCGCTTAACCACCAGACCGCGTTCGCGACGCTCACCTTGACGGTCGTGGGGCCGAAGGCCGCGGCCAAGCCCGCCAAGGCCGCGCCGCCCCCCGGCCTGGCCAAGGGCCTGTCCGGCGGCTGGCACGCGTTCCGGCTGACGGTCGACTGGCTGCTGGCCATCCTCGGCGCGGTCGCCCCGTTCGCGGTCGTCATCGCGATCTTGGCATTCGCCGGCTGGCGGCTTCGCCGTCGCGCCGCCCGGCCGGCGGTCCCGGCCGCCCCCGAGCCGGAGCCGCCCGCCGGGTCGTAGGTAGCGGGCGGCGGTAAGGCGCGCGGGGCGCCCGTCACGCCAGGTCGGCGACGAGCTGGGCGGGCGCCTTGCGGCGGCCGGTGAAGAACGGGATCTCCACCCGGGTGTGCCGCCGCGCGTCCGCGCCCCGCAGGTGGCGCATCAGGTCGACGATCCGGTGCAGTTCGTCGGCCTCGAACGCCAGCAGCCACTCGTAGTCATTCAGCGAGAAGCAGGCGACGGTATTGGCCCGCACGTCCGGGTACTCGCGGGCCATCATGCCGTGCTCGGCGAGCATCCGGCGGCGCTCGGCCGGGTCCATCAGGTACCACTCGTAGGAGCGGACGAACGGGTACACGCTGACGTAGTTCTTCGGCTCCTCATCAGCCAGGAACGCCGGGATGTGCCCCTTGTTGAACTCCGCGGGACGGTGCAGCGCCATCGCCGACCAGACGGGCTCGCTGGCCCGCCCCAGCCGGGTCCGGCGGAACGACGCGTAAGTCTCCTGCAGCTCATCGGAGCTCGGCGCCACGGTCCACAGCATGTAGTCGGCGTCGGCCCGCATCCCCTGCAAGTCGTAGCAGCCGCGGGTGACGATCCCCTTCTCCGTCGCCTGGTCGACGAAGCCCGCCAGCTCGTCGGCGGCCAGTTCCCGCGAGCCGTCCAGCGCCAACCGGTCCGACACGCGGAAAACGGACCACAGGGTGTAGCGGATGAGCTCATTCAGTTCGCGAGCCCGCAGTCGCTGCGCGTCCCCTTCTCCCATACCCCTCATCGTACGCGTGCCCCAGCATCCCCCCAGCCTGGGCCGCTAGGCTCCAGGCCATGCGGATCCCGACCGACGCGGAAATCCTCGCCCTCCATACCAAGCACTCCCCGACGCCCGCGGCCCTCGACATGGTCTACGGCCATTGCCTGGTCGTGCGCGGGATAGCCGAGCAGATCCTTGACCGAGCCGATGACGTCGACGGCGACCTGGTGCGGGCCGGCGCCCTGCTGCACGACATCGGGGCCTACCGGCTGTATGACGACGCGGGTGAGCTAGATCACGCGAACTACATCCGGCACGGGGTGCTCGGCCACGAGTTGCTGGCCGACGAAGGGCTCCCCGAGCGGATCTGCCGGTTCGCCTCCCACCACACGGGGGTCGGCATCAGCCGCGACGAGGTGATCCGCCAGGGCCTCCCCATCCCGCCCGGCGACTACATGGCCGAGACCCAGGAGGAGGCCATCGTCATGTACGCCGACAAGTTCCACACCAAGACGGCCCCGCCCGCGTTCTTGACCGCGGCCGGGTACGCGGCCAGGGTCAGCCGCTTCGGCGCCGACAAGGTGGCCGCCTTCGAGGCGCTGCGCGAGCAGTTCGGTGATCCGGATCTCGCGTCCCTCAGCGGCCAGTACGGGCAGCCCCTCGCCTCCTAACGATCACGGCCGTCTGGGCTTGTGGCAGCCCCCGCTCCCTGAAGGCCGGCCAGCACCCGGGTGACGGCCGCGCGGGCGGTCGCGACGCAGGCGGGAATGCCGACCCCGTCGTAGGCGGCCCCGGCGACCGCGAGGCCCGGCTGGCCTTCGACGGCCGCCCGGATCCGGGCGACCCGGTCCCCGTGCCCGACGTTGTACTGGGGCAGGCCACCGCCCCAGCGGGTCACCCGGGAGTCCGCCGGCTTGCCCGTGATGCCAGTCGCCTCGGCCAGCTCGGCGGCGGCCAGGGCCACCAGGTCGGCGTCGTCGCGCTGGAGGACGGCCACCTCGCCGACCCGGCCGACCGAGCATCGCACGACGTGCACCGCGGTTCCGGCGTCAGCGGCCGCCTTGGCCAGGTGCGGCCACTTGACGGTGGAGAACGTCACCGCCTTGACGGCCTTCCCGTCGACCGCCGGGACGAGGTACCCGCTGCGCGCCGTCTCCGGGAAGGCCTCCGCCGGGTAGGCGAGCGTGATGATGGCCATGCTCGCGTACGGGATCTCGCCGAGCGGCCGTGCGGCCCCCGGGACGACGGCCGCGAGCAGGCGCGCGGCGGGTGCCGCCGGGCAGGCGAGGAAGACCGCGTACGCGTCCAGGTACCCAGGGTCGGCGGCCGACCCGATCGTGAGCCGCCAGCCGCCCGGCGTGCGGGTCAGCTCACGGACCATGGCACCAGTCTGGACGCTGGCCCCGGACGCCTTCGCCAGCT
>JAICUO010000317.1 GCA_025935815.1 Streptosporangiaceae bacterium | reverse complement strand
CGCGCCCGCCTCGATCATCGACTTCATCAGCTCGAACGCGTTCAGCACGCCGCCGAAGCCAGCCTCGGCGTCGGCGACGATCGGGGCCAGCCAGTGCGGCCCGTCGCCGTCGCCCAGCCCGTTGGGGGACTCCGACCAGGCGATCTGGTCCGCGCGCAGCAGCGCGTTGTTGATCCGGCGGACCATCTCCGGCACCGAGTTCACCGGGTACAGCGACTGGTCCGGGTAGATCTGCCCGGCCAGGTTGGCGTCGGCCGCCACCTGCCAGCCGGACAGGTAGATGGCCTGCAGCCCGGCCTTGACCATCTGCACCGCCTGGTTGCCCGACAGGGCGCCCAGCGCGCGCACGGCGTCTGCTGAGTGCAGCAGCTGCCAGAGCCGGCTCGCGCCGCGCCGCGCCAGGGTGTGCTCCTGGGCCACCGATCCGCGCAGCCGGATTACGTCCTCGGCGCGGTAGGTCCGCTCGGTCCCCGCCCAGCGGGGGTCGGTCTCCCACTCATGGCGCAAGTTGGCCGCCTGCTGGCTGATCGTCTCCATCATCTAGCCTTCCGTGATCGGGCCCGGCCGCCAGGGCCAGGGACTGCTCCCTGGGGTCGGCGCGCGCCCGGGGCTGTCGCTTCCGTACGTCCCAGGGTGCGGGGCGGCACCAGGCAGGACCAGGGACTCGTTGAGTGAAAATCTTCATTTTTTTCTGAACGGTCATGTGTTACTATTCTTCGCGATGAAAGATCTCCAGAAATTGGTCGATACCAGTGGTCTAGACCTGGCAACACTGGGCCAGCGGGTCCGGTACCTGCGGCGGGCGCGCGGGATGACGCTCGCCGAGCTCGGGGCGAAGGTGGGCTGCGCGCCGTCGGTGCTGTCGCTGCTGGAGAACGGCAAGCGCGAGCCGCGCTTGTCGCTGGTGGAGCAGCTGGCCTCGGCGCTGTCGGTGCCGGTGACGGAGCTGCTGAAGAAGCAGCCGCCCAGCCGTCGCGCGCAGCTGGAGATAGCTCTGGAGGCCGCCCAGCGTGACCCCTCCTACAAGGCGCTCGGGCTGCCGGTGCTGAAGGCCGGGGCGCGGGTGCCCACCGAGGTGCTTGAGCACATCGTCGCGCTCGCGGCCGAGCTGCGGGCGCAGCGCGCCAAGCCGACCGGCACGCCGGAGGAGGCACGCCAGGCCAACGCCGCGCTGCGGGCGGCCATGCGCGAGCAGGGCAACTACTTCGCCGGCATCGAGCAGGCGGCGGCGGAGGCCTTGTCGGCCGAGGTGCGGTCGCGCGCGGACTACCACGGCGGCCCGCTGTCGCAGGGCATGCTGATGTCGGTGATGGGCCACCACGGGTTCGAGGTGCGGTACCTCAATGACCTTCCCCGGTCCGTCCGGTCCCTGACCGACCTGCGGCTGCGCCGCATCTACGTCAAGCAGGAGCCAGTCGGCGGGCACACGCCCAAGGCGGTGGTCTTCCAGGCGCTGGGCCACTTCCTGCTCGGCCACGAGGCGCCGCGCGACTTCGCCGACTTCCTGCGCCAGCGGGTGGAGTCCAACTACTTCGCCGCCGCGATGCTGATGCCGCAGGAGGCCTCGGTGGCGTTCTTGCGTGAGTCGATGGAGCGCCGCGACCTGGCGGTCGAGGACCTGGCCGATGTCTTCTCGGTCTCGTACGAGATGGCCGCCCACCGGGTGACCAACCTGATCACCCATCACCTGGGCGTGCCGTGCCACTTCGTGAAGAACGACTCCAGCGGCGTCATCTACAAGGCCTACTCCAACGACGGGGTGGTGTTCCCGGCCGACCCATCGGGCGCGATCGAGGGGCAGCGGATGTGCCGGCAGTGGTCCGGGCGGCAGGTCTTCGCGGCCGCGAACCGGTTCTCGCCGCACTACCAGTACTGCGACACGCCGTCGGGGTCTTACTTCTGCGTGGCGCAGGTCGACCCGCGTGACCATGCCTACGCGATCACGTTCGGCGTGCCGTTCGAGCACTCCCGCTGGTTCCGCGGCCGCGAGTCGACCTTGCGGACCCGGTCGTACTGCCCGGACGGCGAGTGCTGCCAGCGCGCCCCGCTGGCGCTGGCCGAGCGCTGGGAGGGCCTGGCCTGGCCGTCGGCCCGGGCGCACTCCCACGTGCTGTCCGCGCTGCCGGCCGGGTCGTTCCCCGGCGTCGACGACGTCGACATCTACGAGTTCCTGGACCGCCACGCGGCGGAGTTACCGGGGCAGGCAACGCCAAGGACCCGGACGGCGCCGGGACCGGCTGGAAGGCCTTCTGAGGAAACGGAACGGTGAACTCCCCTCGGCCCGGCGCGCCCGTCCGCTAACGTTTGCACCGGTTTCCGGCCATCAGCGCGTGATGGGCCGGGTTTGTCAGTTCAGAGGGGGTGGCGTGAGCGTGCTCATGTATGACGGGATCAACTCGCTGGCGGCGGGCATCGCCAGGCAGTTCCCGAACGCGACGAAGGTCGCCGGCTACCTCAACGGCATCTACGCGTGGTCGCAGGCCCAGTGGAACCTGTTCCCGCACGCTGACCACGTGACGATCTCGGTGACCGCGGCCGCCAACGCCGGCGACGTGCTGGACGTGGAGGTCGGCGACGCCGCGCCGAACCAGGCGGCCGGCTGGATCGCCATGCGCAAGGCGGCCGGGCTGTACCGGCCGACGATCTACTGCTCCCGCTCGGTCATCCCCGCGGTGCGGGCGGGCACGGGCAGCTACGTCCTCGGCAAGGACTACGACATCTGGGTCGCCGACTACACCGGCTCGCCGCACCCGGTGACGGCGCCGGGCACGCCGAGCGCCACCTGCGCCGCGACCCAGTATGAGTCCACCGCCAACTGGGACGCCTCGATGGTCTACGACACCGACTGGCCGCACCGCAAGGCGCCGGCGCAGCCGCCGCCGGTGCGGCTGCCGGGCCAGCTGCCCGCGCCGGCCGGCCTGTCGGCGACGTTGCACGGCTTCAGCGTCAACCTCGGCTGGGGCGCGGTGCCGGGCGCGGCGGGCTATGAGGTCGAGGTCTACCACCACAACGCGGCCGGGATCTACGGCGACATCGTCTTCCACCAGCGGGTGACCGGCAACCACGTCGCCGGCCTGAAGCTGCCCGGCGGCGGCCAGTACCAGGCCCGGGTCCGCGCCAAGGACCCGGACGGCGCCTGGACCGACTGGAAGGTCTTCTAGCTGGTCACTCGCTCGGCGGGATCGTGAACCCGTCGGCGCCCACTTGCACCGTGGACTCCGCCACCTGCTCGATCTCCGAGGCCGGCACTACCTTGCCGTCAAGGTCGAGCACCGGCGAGGCCTCGCTGTACCAGGACGGGACCACCGCGTGGCCCCAGAAATCGCGGCGCCGCGGGTCCAGCACCGACCAGCGCAGCACCGGGTGGTCGGGGTCGCCGGTGTAGTAGTCGGAGGTGTACACCTCCATGCGGTGCCCGTCGGGGTCACGCAGGTACACGTAGAACGCGTTCGACACTCCGTGCCGCCCGGGGCCGCGCTCGATGTACCGGTACTCGCCGATCGACCCGAGGATGTCGCACATCCGCAGCACGCTGTGCGGCTCGTGGGCGAAGAACCCCAGGTGATGCAGCCGGGGCCCGGCCCCGCCGGTGAACGCCACGTCGTGGACGGTCTGCTTGCGGTACATCCACGCCGCGTACAGCGTCTGCCCGTCCTCGATCGTCTCCGACAGCCCGAACCCCAGCGACGAGTAATGCGCGTACGCCAGCGGCACGTCGGGCACGCAGATGTTGAAGTGGTCCAGCCGCGCCACCTCCGCGCCGCGCCGCAGGTCATACCGCTGCTGCAGCCGCTGCGGATGCTCGGCGGAGGCGAAGAACGACACGGTGAACCCCAGCGGGTCCTCCGCGCGGACCTGCTCGCCGACGCCGCGGGTGACGCCGGCCGGGACCCGCTCGGTCCGGCAGCCGAGCGCTCCGTAGAACGCCTCCGCCCGCGCGAGGTCATCGGCCGCGCGCACCCGGAACGCCAGCGCCCCGAGGGCGGCCGCCGGCCCGGAGCGCAGCACCAGGTTGTGATGGGTTAGCTCGTCATATCCGCGCAGGTACAGCGCGCCGGCGTCCTCGTCGGTGACGACCAAGCCGAGCAGGTCCACCCACCAGTGCCGGGCCTCGGCGAGGTCGGTGACCACCAGCTCGGCGAACGCCGAGCGCACGATGTCCGGGGGCGGGGGCAAGTCGGCCATCAGGAAGCTCCAAACTTCGGGACGTGCGGGTCGCCGGTCGCCACGTGCACGATCCGGGACTCGGTGTAGAAGTCAATCGAGTGCTGGCCGCCCTCGCGGCCCAGGCCGCTGGCCTTGACCCCGCCGAACGGCGTGCGCAGGTCCCGCACGTTGTGGGAGTTGACCCACGTCATGCCGGACTCGACGGCGGCGGCGACCCGGTGCGCCCGGCGCAGGTCACTGGTCCACAGGTAGGCGGCCAGCCCGTACCGGGTGTCGTTGGCCAGGCAGACCGCCTCCTCCTCGGAGTCGAACGGCGTCACGCACACGACGGGGCCGAAGATCTCCTCCTGGAAGACCCGCATCTTGGGCGTCACGTCCGCGAACACCGTCGGCGCCAGGTAGTTGCCGTCGGCCAGGCCCGCGGGCCGGGCGCCGCCCGCGGCCAGCCGCGCGCCTTCCTTGACGCCGAGCTTCACGTAGTCCATCACCCGCGCGTAGTGCTCGGGATGGACTAGCGCCCCCACCTCGGTGCGCGGATCCGACGGCGGGCCGACCACGATCCGCGCGGCCCGGGCGGCCAGCCGCTCCACCAGCGCCGGGTACACCGACCGCTCGGCGAGGATCCGCGACCCCGCCGTGCAGCGCTCCCCGTTCAGCGACATCACGCCGAACAGCGCGCTGTCGACCGCCGCGTCCAGGTCCGCGTCGGCGAAGATGAGGCACGGCGACTTGCCGCCGAGCTCCATCGACAGGCCCTTCAGGTGGTCGGCGGCGCTGCGCATGATGACCTGGCCGGTCGTCGTCTCCCCGGTGAAGGAGATCAGCGGCACGCCCGGGTGGGCGACCAGGGCGGCGCCCGCCTCCTCGCCGATGCCGTGCACGATGTTGAACACGCCCTCCGGCACGCCCGCCTCGGTCATGATCTCCGGCAGCAGCGACGCCGACGCCGGAGTCCACTCGGCCGGCTTGAGCACCACCGTGCAGCCAGAGGCCAGGGCGGGGGCGACCTTCCACGACTCCAGCATGAACGGGGTGTTCCACGGCGTGATCAGCCCGGCGACCCCGGCCGGCTTGCGCAGCACGTAGCCGAGCTGGCCCGGCTGGCTGAAGGCCTCCTCGTGCTGGGCGACGATCACGTCCGCGAAGTAGCGGTAATTCTCCGCCGCCCGGGCGGCCTGCCCCTTCGCCTGGGTGACCGGCAGCCCGGTGTCGAACGTCTCCAGCTCGGCGATCTCCGGCCCGCGCGACTCGATCGCGTCCGCGATCCGGTTCAAGATCTTCGCCCGCTGGCGGGCGGCCAGGTGCGGCCACGGCCCGGCCTCGAACGCGATCCGGGCGGCCGTCACCGCGGCCTCGATATCCGCCGCCCCGCCGGCCGCAGCCCGCGCGTACACCTGGTTGGTGACCGGGTCGGTGACCCCGAACGTCCGCCCGTCGTTGCTGGGCACGTGCCTGCCACTGATGTAGTGGAGGATCTGCTCCGGGATCACGGATGCTCCAAGTCTCTTAAGGTGCGCGGGCGGTGGCGTTGCCTCGCGCTGGTTCAGCTCGCGGCGGCGGGCGCCGGGGGGTTACGGATGATGCTCCGCGGGGCCGTCCCCCCGGAAGACAGCCGCGACTGGGCCCTCCAGGACCGGTGCCCCTTGCCGCAGGAGCTCAAGCGCGGTGCGCTGCCCGGATTCGGTCAGCGGGACGAGCGGCTGGCGGACGAACCCGGACCGCAGCAGGCCGGCCTGGGCGAGTACCCACTTGGCGGCGGCCGGGTTGGTCTCGGTGAAGATGACGTCGGTGACGGGATGCAGCCCGAAGTGGATCTCCCGCGCCTTGTCGAGCTCGCCGGCGGCCCAGTGGTCATACATCCGGGCGACGGCGGCCGGGGCCAGGTTGGCGGTCGCGCTGACGAAGCCGTTGCCGCCGAGCGCCAGCAATGGCAGGCAGAGCAGCTCGATCCCTGACCACACCAGGGTGTCGGTGCCGGCGACGTGCAGCACGCGGGAGAAGTGCTCGAAGTCCTTGGTGGTCTCCTTGACGCCCACGATGTTCGCGAAGTCGCGGCGTAGCCGGGCGACGGTCTGCGGGGCGATGTCCACGGCGGTGCGGGATGGCACGTTGTAGACGATGAGCGGAAGGCCGGGGAACTCCCGCGCGACGGCCGCGTACCACTGGTACAGCCCCTCCTGGGTGGGGCGCGCGTAGTAGGGGGTGATGATCAGCGCCGCGTCGGCGCCCGCGTCCTGCGCGATCGCGGTCAGCTCGAGCGTCTCGGGCAGCTTGGCCGACCCGGTGCCGGGCACGAACGGCACCCGGTCGCCGATCTCGGCGGCGGCGGCGCGGATGGCGGCGGCGCGCTCGGCCACCGATTGCGCGCTCGGCTCGCCGGTGGAGCCGCCCAGCGAGATGCCGTGGCTGCCCGATTCCAGCTGCCA
The DNA here is from genome assembly GCA_025935815.1 of Streptosporangiaceae bacterium. Lineage (GTDB taxonomy): Bacteria > Actinomycetota > Actinomycetes > Streptosporangiales > Streptosporangiaceae > Trebonia. The sequence continues at coordinate 2,503 of JAICUO010000317.1, read as the reverse complement.
GCGGATCAAGGCCCGCAAGGAATCCAGGTCCGGGTCCCCGTCGGCGGTGAAGGGGGAGACGACCGGGGCGATCGACCCCCGGATCTGGGCCGGGTCACTGCGCCACCTCACGGGCCTGTCCCTTCCGCTGGGTTGTCTGTGAGCACTGGGTTGCCCGCGAGCACTGCCGGGTCCTTGAGCGCTGCTTCCTTGAGCGCTGCTTCCTTGAGCCAGGCTTCGTAGGCGGGCCGCCACTTCGCGCCGATCGGGTACAGGCCGTCGACGGACTCGCCGTGGGCGACCATCTCGGCGATGAACTCCTCCTGGCGCTCTTGCTCGCGGGCGTCCCGGGCGACTTCCAGCGCGATCCCGGCCGGGATCACGATCACGCCGTCGGCGTCACCGGCCAGGATGTCGCCCGGCTGAATGGTCACGCCGGCGCAGGCGATGGTCGTGTTGGTCTCCCACGGGACGTGCCGCCGGCCGAGCACCGCCGGGTGCGCCGCGCCGTAGTACACCGGAATGTCGAGGTTGCGGGTGAGCGCCCGGGCGTCGCGGATCGCGCCGTCGGTGACGATGCCGACCGCGCCGCGCACCTGCGCGCGCAGCGCGAGGATGTCCCCGATGGTCCCGGCCGTGTGGTCGCCGCGCGCCTCGATGACCAGGATCTCGCCCGGGCGCACCTGCTCGACGGCCTGCTTTTGCGCGTTGAAGCCGCCGCCATGCGCCTTGAACAGGTCCTCGCGGTAGGGCACGTACCGGACGGTGCGCGCGAACCCAGCCATCTTGCGGGCCGGCTGGGTCGTGTGCAGCCCGTCGAGCGTCACCGAGTCATAGCCGCGCTTCTTCAGCTGCGAGGCCAAGGTGGCCGTGGATACCGCGGCGACGGCGGCGAGCAGGTCAGCCGGGCACGGGCTGCCGCCGGCAGTGCCTGCTCCGCTGCCGTCGGCGCTGGCCGCCGGGCTCGCTGGTGCCCCATTGACACCGCGGGCCCCGTACGCCTGGGCCCGCTGGGCGTCGTCGGCCTTCGGCATCGCGCCCGGCTCGGTGAGGGCGTAGTCGGCCTCGGCGACGGGGCTGCGCAGCGGCCCGGTGGAGTGCTCCGCGTTGCCCGTCCCGGTGCCCCGGGCGCGGACCTCCACCTCGACGAAGTCGCCCGGCTGGACGACCGTCGAGCCGGTGGGCGTTCCGGTGAGGATGATGTCGCCGGGCTCCAGCGTGGTTAGCCGGGAGATGTCGGCGACGATGTCGGCGAAGCTGAAGAACATGTCGCTGTTGGCGTTCGCGTCCTGGACGAGCAGGCCGTTCACCCAGGTCCGCAGGTGGATGGTGGCCGGGTCGATCGCCCGCGCGTCCAGCAGCAGTGGCCCCAGCGGGGTGAACCCGTCGATGCCCTTGGACCGGACGTTGGACCCCTTGTCGGCATAGCGCAGGTCGTAGACGCCGAAGTCGTTGGCGGCGGTCACCCAGCCCACGTGCTCCCAGGCGGCGGCGGGCGTCACCCGGGTAGCGCGGGTGCCGATGATGAGCGCGACCTCGCCCTCGAACGCCAGCAGCTCACACCCCGGCGGCCGCCGCACCGGGTCGCCGTCGTCGGCGATGGTGTTCGGTGGCTTGAGGAAGTATGACGGCCATGGCGGAAGCGTGCCGCGCTCCATCGCCCGGCTACGGTAGCTGGAGTGCACCGCCACGATCTTTGACGGAGGCGGTACCAGGGCTGGAGTCGTCGGCAGCTCAGTCATCGCGCCACGATCGTATATGAAATATCGGCCCCTGCGATAGAGGTGACCTGGCCGGTGCCGGCGCAGCCGGGAGCGCGGGCGGTGGCGGCACTAGGCAGGGGGGTCTGGGGGGTTGGTGGTTATCCCCCAGAAGATAGGCTCCTGCCCATGCGATTTGCCACCATCCGGACCGGCGCGGGCACGACGGCCGCGCGACTTGACGGCGATGCCCTGATTCCGCTGGACGCCACCGACGTCGGTGAGCTGCTCGCCCGGTCGGCGGGAGACCTCGCGGCCGCCGCGCCCCGCGCCGGGGCGGCACCGGTGCCGGTCGCCGAGGCCGACTTCGCCCCGGTGGTCCCCAGCCCGTCCAAGGTCATCTGCGTGGGCCTGAACTACCGCACCCACATCACCGAGACCGGGCGCGAGCTGCCGCAGTACCCGACGCTGTTCGCGAAGTTCGCCGAGACGCTGCTGGGGCCCAACGATGACCTGGTGCTCCCGGCGGTCAGCGAGCGGGTGGACTGGGAGGTCGAGCTCTCGGTCATCGTCGGCGCGCCGGTCTACCGAGCCTCGGCGGCGGAGGCCGCCGCCGCCATCGCCGGGTACGCGACGAGCAACGACGTGTCGATGCGGGACTGGCAGCGCCGCACGCTGCAGTGGGACGCCGGCAAGATCTTCCAGCACACCACCCCGGTCGGCCCCTACCTGGTCACCCCGGATGAGGTGGACCACGCCCGGGACCTGGAGATCCGCTGCGAGGTTGACGGCGCCGTGATGCAGCAGGCCCGGACGTCTGACCT